>DUKF01000115.1:27360-27663 GCA_013329455.1 Methanotrichaceae archaeon
AAACCCGATAGGGATTGAAACTTGATATAAGTACTTTTCGATATATCCTCGCGGTACCGCGTTGCAAGGCCTAAAAAAACCCGATAGGGATTGAAACGCCAACGACCGTTACCGTCCCCGTCGGAGTCCTGGCGGCGTTGCAAGGCCTAAGAAAACCCGATAGGGATTGAAACCCCTGGAGGGGGTCACCACCATGCACCTTTTTGAGGTTGCAAGGCCTAAGAAAACCCGATAGGGATTGAAACTTCGAGACCTCCAGATATACCGTCCCAAGCTTCTTCAGTTGCAAGGCCTAAGAAAACC
>DUKF01000135.1 GCA_013329455.1 Methanotrichaceae archaeon
CACGTCCGCCGTGGTCAAAAGAGGTCCGACCTTGAGGGGGGCGTTCGGACCCGTGGTGACGTCGATCACGCATACCGCCAGGCACGAGTCAGGGTAGGGGGCGCACCGAAGGCATAGGCCCGCGGTCTCGTTTAAGAGGACGTCGGCCTCCTGCTCCTTTGCCCACTCCAGCATCTCGTCGACGTTGTAGATCGAGTAGTGGTCTGGACACATGTCCTTTGCAAGGCCGACTGCAACTGGAACGCCGAGCCTCTGGAACCTCTTATCATCCTCGGTCCACAGACAGTCGATCTTGACCACGGCGGGGCAAAGCCCCTCCCTCTGGAGGCTCTTTACCGCGTGCATCAGAACCGAGGTCTTGCCGGAACCGGGGGTTCCCGCGATCACTACAAGCTTCAAAGCGCAGCCCCCACCACCTCACCCCGCCGGATCGTCTCCCGCAGGTTCATCAACCAGTCGTCGACTTTTGCAAGATCCTCGCATACTTTCTGCTCTTCAAAGCTCGTCTCTATCACCCTTATCATCCCGCCGTTCTTCATCACGACCCTTCGGGAGGTCATGAGGGCGAGCATCGGATCGTGGGTCACGACGACGACGATCTTTCCCTCCCCTGCGAGAAGCTCGAGCGCCTCCTTCTTCTTGATCCCGGCATTCTCGATCTCGTCGATGAGGACGATCGGCGAATCGCTGATCACGGCGATGTCTGCTGTCATGAGTGCTCTCGATTGACCACCGCTCAAAATCGTCAAGTGATGGTCGGGAAGGACGGGTTCGCCGGTGAGGGTGTTTGCAAGCTCGATCACCCGGTCCACGACCTCGGGCGACCTTCCTCTGCTCTTTGCATGCATCCGGAGGAACTCCTCGACGCTCATGTCGGCGAGAAAGTGCATGTTCTGTGAGAGCTGAGCGATCAGCTTCTTTCTGGGGTCAGACCTCGTCTCAGCCCGGGGCTCACATCCGTCGATCATAATCTTCCGGCCCGAGGGGGTGTCTCCCTGGGAGAACTGCTCGATGTCGTCTATGAGAGAGCTTTTTCCAGAGCCAGTCGGCCCGACGATCCCTATGATCTCGCCCCGGTGCATGTCCAGACTCTTCACCAGGTCTGGGTTTCCGTCCTTGTCAACACCTCCGATTATGGTGAGCTTGCAGGCCCGGTCCGTCGACATGGTTCAGACCCTCCGTTCCAGAATCTCGTCGATCTCAACCAGAAG
Source organism: Methanotrichaceae archaeon (assembly GCA_013329455.1). GTDB lineage: Archaea > Halobacteriota > Methanosarcinia > Methanotrichales > Methanotrichaceae > Methanocrinis > Methanocrinis sp9297u. Next base: position 1,212 of record DUKF01000135.1, read on the forward strand.
GTCGGTGTCAGATGTTGATGTGGATGTAGATGTGGATGAGAGGGCCGATGGTTCGGTCTCGATGTCGCATTTGAGCAGGTTCATGTCGAGTTCCTCCTTCGCCCGGGAGACTCCGCCCCCGGTGATGTTGAGCAGTATGAGATCGTTCTTTTCGACTGTCCCGGCGCGGACAGCCTTCTGGAGGGCGGCGACGGCGACCGCTGCCGCAGGCAGGATGTCGATATCCTCAGATTCCTCGAATAACTTCTGGGCCAGTCTCGCCTCCTGGTTGGATATTCCGTAAACCTCTCCATCGGTCTCCTCCAGAGCCTCCTTCACGCCACCCTTGACGCCGTAAGGCGGTTTTCTGTTGAAGAGGACGTCGTCGTACATCCCAGCGGGGCACCGTCCCGTCTCCATCTTCGAGCCGGTCCAGGCGGCGTAGATCGGGGCGCAGGGGCTGTTCTGGGCGAGGTGAAGTTTGGGAAGATGCTGACCGAAGCGGCCGTCCTCGATCAATCGAAGTGAGGCCTCCCAGGCGGCGATTCCGCCAGTACCGCTCCCTATCGCCTGGAAGTAGTGTTTGGGAAGGGCCTTCATCGAAAGTACGCCGTCCAGCATCACGATCCCCATCCCATCTCTCCGAGCGACGTTCCTCGCACCGCCCTCGCCGACGAATCTGGGATTAGCCGCTAGACGTCCAGCCAAATCAATCGATTCGGTGTAGTCGCCATTCACCGATATAACGCAGATGTTGTCTGCTGGCTTCTCGCAGATCCAAAGCCGATCGAGGCCCGTCGGCGGGACGACCAGGATTAGTGGCAAGTTCGCCGCCGAGGCTGCCTGGGCAAAGGCCCTCGCAGTGTTTCCTGCTGAGGCGACAACAAGGATCTGGTCGTCCCCCCGCTCGATCATCCTTTCCACCGTGGGTGGGGCTTCAAGGTCCTTGAAGCTGCAGGTGGTCATCTTGGCCCCCCTCTCGGGCCAGTAACCACTGAAGCTGACGTAGAGGTTTTCAAGGCCAAGTTCCCGGGCCAGCCCCTTGCTTTTGTAGGTCACGGGCTTATCCCCCGATCCTCGGAGTGGCTCCTTTACAGGAAGCCAGTCGTAGAACTTCCAGAGGCCCGGAAGGTCGTCTCTGAGGGTGAGCCTTTTTGTGATATACTCGGTTCTGAGCAGTGAATCGTCATTTTGACAGGCTAGAGCGCGAGGCGGCTGCACGTACCCGCATCCCAGGCACCTGACCAAATATTCGCCCATGATGGTATTTCGGGTGCGTTTTGAATATAACGTTTTCTGTTTTACCCGGTTTTCTGGCCGAATTGTGAAATTTCTATCCTATTGAGTGTACAATAATGCCACAAAACCGCGGCCTTTTGGGTGAATATCTCTGGAGTCGGAAAAAGATTCTCGGCAGGAATCATTAAGGGAGGATTTATCGCTGATTTGCGATCCTGTAAAATTTCAAAATTATTTACTGATTTTAACGCGGTAATGGACGCTAGTTTTCGTCATTCATGTCTCTATTTTCTGGTTTAACGGTAACCGTCGCTAGACTTCCTTATGGTTTTGGAGAGTACGCAACTGGAATAGATTTAATGCGATAGCCTTAAAAAACGCTATTTCGACATGAACCCTCGTAAGAGCGATAGCCATATCATGTGCTGCTTTGAATACTCTAATAATAACAGCATAATTTCTCTCTCTTGGAGCGCTCTTTATGCCGATATTTTTATATCTCATCTCATCCCTGTTCACCTTCTGGCATCCTCTCTTACTTCAGTTCATAGTTGCTGAGAAGCCTTGTTGCTTCGACTCCGAAGTAGCCTTGGTCCTATTACATGACCTCTCCTTCTTCAGATAGATCGATTTAGCTGATTTTCAGATATCTTATTAGGCCATATTCCATATCGTCTTTTGATACAATTAATATCTTAAGTAGGATTTTTTCCCGTCTTGGCCCATGCGACATCTTTGTTTCTTGGTGTTTTCGCTTCATTCCCGCGAGGCTTATCTGCTTTAGCATGTCAGGATCAGTTTTTATGAACGTTGCAGCCTGAATGGTCTCCGCTTCAACTTTCAGTCCCAGAAGATCCAGCTGACGCTGACGTTCATCCCTAACAGCTTCAATTCTACTCCTCTTTAATAGTAGCTCTTTAAATAGCCAGATAGTGGACGAATCTTGCACTTTGTCAGGATATCCAAGAAAATTCACAAAAAAGATCTTGTCCGAAATCCCACGTTCAAGTCTCTGGTTAGACAATCCGAACCACTGTCCAAGAAAGATAACTTTGATCATCAAAGTGCACCCCAGTCGATTAAACAGCCAATACGAGATAGGATCTTCAAGTCTGTTCTTGCGACTCATACTTTTTTTCAATACGAAGAAGATTCCCAATCCATACATACTTTTTAATAAAAATAATATATAATTGTATTCTATAAGGCAATTATTCGAGAATCTTTTCTTTTCGTAACTCGTCATGAACACTTGCGTATGGAGATCCTTTGGTCAAAAATTTTTTGATTTATCGATTTGAGGTTGATTTGGTATTTGCAGCACATGAATAATATGGCAATCGTTATTAATTGCATCTTTTTTTAGTTGTTCTATTTGGTTTTACATAACTGGAATAGAACTTATAAGATCTTGCTAGTATGTAAGAAAACTATATATGTGATGAGCCCGATTGCAAAATATTGAACCGTTCTTCGCAATCAGGGGGCCGGAACGTTTTCAAATACAGGAGCGAGCACTGGGCCATGAACCTTCTGAATATAGCTTGCGGTTTATCTTTGCTTTAATATAAGGTGGTGGAATAAGATTAGGCGAGTTGTTTTGTGCGAATGTGGAGAGTTTGTCGATGGAGATACTTTTAAAGACTATATAGAAACGAAAGTTAACCCATCCACACCCACTATAGGGCACACTAGGTGCGGTTTAGTATTCAATTTCTTCGACGGTGAACTTCCAAAACGGTATTCCTCGAAGAAGGAACTGAAGAGCCTGGCTTTGAAGTTCGCTGAAAAAAACAAATTTGAATACGGTATCACGGAAATTTTCCTGCTTGAAGTGGACCGGTTGAAATCCCAGGGAACTAAGTCTGATATGGAAATACTGATAAAAGCGTCCGAAAATGTTGTTGGAGATTGGTCTCTTAGGTTCGGAAGGAGGATATCCAGAACTAGATAATAACTTGCTGGGAGTATTACTTTTGAAAATGTCGATAATTAGCCGTATTTTTACAGGCATTAAGAGATATAAATTTTTAGATTTTAAATTTTAGATTTTGTATATCAACATCGTTGTGGTAGGCATAAACAGGTCTTTAAAGGCATTCGATAAAATTTTGAAGAGGCGGACCGTATGAAAATAGGGAAAATATTTTTTGAAAAATTTGTATCCCGTGGCGAAAATACCACAGGGATGGAGCTAAGGTGAGGAAAATGCCATCTACACTAACATATCCGGGTGTGTATATAGAAGAGATCCCAAGTGGCGTGCGCACCATTACTGGTGTGGCAACTTCGGTCACCGCCTTCATCGGCCGTGCCAGGCGTGGTCCGGTGAACGAGCCCGTGACCATAAACAACTTCGGCGACTTCGAGCGGACTTTTGGCGGTTTGTGGTTGAAAAGCACTATGAGCTACGCATTGCGCGATTTCTACCTGAATGGTGGCGCTCAAGCGGTGATCGTTCGACTCGATAAGGGTGGAAAAGCAGCCGAACTAAGCTTGTCAACAAGCAAAGCAGAGCCACCAGCGACGGAACCACTGTCTCTTGTCGCTGCCAACGTCGGAGTGGAGGGTAACGACATCACTGCCAAAGTCACTTACGACAAAATTGACCCTAAAGACGCAGATCGGTTCAATCTGATCGTAACCAAAGGTAAGACCACCGAGAAGTTCCCCAACATCTCGGTCAAATCAGATAACGAGGGCTATGTGCTAAAAAGGCTGGAACAAGAGTCGAAGCTGGTGAAGGTGGCGTCAGGCAGCAAGATGCCTGGCGTGAGGCCATTAGCCACAGCCAATCCAGTCAAGGCTACTGGTGGCAGTGGCGGTGGTGGCGTTGCGGCCAGTCTCGGCTTGCCAACAAGCAAAGAAGAGCCACCAGCGACGGAACCACTGTCTCTTGTCGCTGCCAACGTCGGAGCGTGGGGTAACGACATCACTGCCGAGATCAATTACGACACAAAGAACACCGACGACAAAACTCTGTTCAACCTGATCGTATCCGACGGTGTGACCAGCGAGGAGTTCCTCAACGTCTCGGTTAACTCAGATAACGCGCGCTATGTGCTGCGGGTGCTGGAACAAGGGTCGATGCTGTTTAGGGTGGAAGAAGACAGCGAGATGCCCGGTGTGAGACCGTTAGCCACTGACCATCCAGTTCATGCTACTGGTGGCGGTGACGGTGACGACTTGGGATCTGGCGAATTCCTCGGTTCAGAATCCGCGAAGACCGGCATCTACGCCCTGGAGAAGGCCGACATATTCAATCTGCTATGTATCCCGCCATACAAGGAAGATGGCAACGTGGATTACGATGTGATCATCGACCCAGCCGCCGCATATTGCGAAAAGCGTCGGGCCATGCTGGTCATAGATCCGCCAAGCGAGTGGACCTATAAGAAAAAAGCGACGGACGGAATCGAAAGTGTTGGAACCACCAGTAAAAACTCAGCCCTGTTCTTCCCCCGACTTAGGCAGCCCAACCCGCTTCGAGACAACCAGACTGAGACCTTTGCCCCCTGCGGCGCAGTTGCTGGAGTCTTCGCCCGCACAGATACTCAGCGCGGCGTGTGGAAGGCCCCGGCAGGTCTGGATGCCACCCTGGTGGGCGTGCCACAGCTGAGCGTGCCTCTGACAGATCCCGAAAACGGTGAGCTGAACCCGCTGGGGATCAACTGCCTGAGGGCCATGCCAGCGGCAGGTCGCGTGATATGGGGTTCACGCACTTTACAGGGCAATGACCGCCTCGCTTCGGAGTGGAAGTACATACCCGTTCGCCGTGTGGCACTGTACATTGAAGAGAGCCTATACCGCGGGACTCAGTGGGTCGTCTTCGAGCCGAACGACGAGCCGCTCTGGGCTCAGATCCGGCTCAACATTGGAGCTTTTATGCACAATCTCTTCCGGCAGGGAGCGTTCCAGGGAACGACACCAAAGGATGCCTACTTCGTCAAGTGCGACAAGGAGACCACTACCCAGAACGACATCGACAGGGGCATCGTCAACATCCTCGTAGGCTTCGCACCGCTCAAGCCAGCAGAGTTCGTGGTGATCAAGATCCAGCAGATGGCAGGCCAGATCCAGACGTAGGAGGCGATCTTTTATGGCACAATTCAGCGTTAATGCAACTCGTTTTGACCCGTATAAAAACTTCAAGTTCCGGGTTAAGTGGGATGGTCGATACGTGGCTGGCGTCAGCAAGGTCAGCGCCCTGAAGAGGACTACAGAGGTGGTCGAGCATCGTGAGGGTGGTGATCCCAGCAGTACTCGCAAGTCGCCCGGCCAGTCCAAATACGAGGCCATCACTTTAGAGAGGGGCGTGACCCACGACACTGAGTTCGAGAAGTGGGCAAACAAGGTCTGGAACTACGGTTCGGGCCTCGGCTCAGAGGTCTCGCTCAAAGACTTTCGAAAAGATATCATCATCGAGGTCTATAACGAGGCGGGCCAGCTTGCGATCGCCTACAAGGTATATCGTAGCTGGGTCTCGGAGTACCAGGCGATTCCAGACCTCGACGCCAAAGCTAACGACGTCGCCATCCAGACAATCAAGCTGGAGAATGAGGGATGGGAGCGCGACTACGAAGTGGGCGAACCTAGCGAACCGACATTCACAGAGCCGTCTGCGTAGTTGAAACATGCGTGCTCTTTCAGCATCGGAACTGTTGGGTGTCTGGGAGCGGGGACGGGGCCTGCCATCTGTGCAACGAGCAATGGTATTGCTGGACTCGGCTTGTCCCGAGATATCATCTGATTCTCTAGCCAGGCTCAGCATTGGCCAGCGTGACGGCTTTCTGCTCACGTTACGAGAGTGGGCACTTGGACCTCATTTGGTAGGGATGGCAACGTGTCCCGAATGTGGTGATCGCCTGGAGCTGAACCTTGACGTGGCCGATGTTAGGGCAACTCCCGAGAACGAACATGAACCTGATGAAGAGTTCTCAATCGCCGTTTCCGACTACGAGGTGCAGTTCCGTCTGATCAACACCCAGGACCTAGTTGCCATCTTCGACGGCAAAGATGCTGTTTTTGCCAGGCATATGTTGCTCAATCGTTGCATTTTGGCGGTTCACTACAGAGGCGAAGAGTGTCCCCTTGACCGATTGCCCCTCAGCGTGGTTAACGAGGTGTTGGAACGAATGGAGCTGCTCGATCCCCAGGCGGATGTGCAACTTGCCCTCTCCTGTCCCTCATGTGGCCATCAGTGGGAAGCCGCCTTCGATATCGTTTCGTTTTTCTGGACTGAGATCGAAAGTTGGGTACGTCGCATTCTACACGAGGTCCACACACTGGCTCGGGCATACGGTTGGCGCGAATCCGATATCCTGGCCATGAGCCCACATAGAAGGCAGCTTTACCTGGAGCTGGTAGATGAATGAGCGATTACCTCAGCCGCCTCGCGGCCAGGAACCTAAACCTGGTGGAAGTGGTCCAACCTCGATTGTGGTCGCTGTTTGAGCCGCCGTCTTCAGATGGCGGTCCAGTTTTTGAACAACACTTCGATTCGGGGGAACAGGACGAGGTCTTTGTATCCAATAAGACCGAGCCCTATGCTCATAAGTCGATGTTGCCATCGTCATCACTTCTTGCCGACAGTTCCGCTGAGTCGGCTCTGTCTGAGGAAGTTAGGACTGAAACAGTCGGCGAATTTCGTCGAAAGGTAGCCGACCCCCAAACGCCGATCCTAAGTCAGCCCCAGCCAGATCTGGACGAGGCAAAAAGTCAACCAATCCCGGAGGTAACTGAGGATATTCCAGTTGAGACTAGTAGCGAGATTGCATCACCAGACCGAAAACAATCGATATATTCTGTGGCAGCAATGAAGACTGAAAAAGCTGGAACGATTCGTCGAAATGCAGTTGATACCCAGCCGATAATCTCTGAAAAGATTCTGAGCCAACTCTTGCTAGATCCGAATAAAACCGAGACAATTCCAGTAATGCCCGGCGGCGAGACGCACAGAACCGATTCCCAATCTTCCTCTGAGAAGGTGTTGAAACAAAAGCCGCCAGATCAACGACAACCGGGGTCTCCTGCGACGACGGTCAGGACAGATACAATCGGAACGGTTCGTCGAAAGGCATTCGATCCTCAACCGCTCACGACTGAGACGATTCTGAACCAGCCCCTGCCAGATCCGGATGAGGCAAAAAGGCATCCAGGCTCGGAGAAGAAGGAGACGATTCCAGTAACGTCCCGTAGCGAGATGCACAGAACCGAATCTCAATCCTTATCTCGGAAGATCTCGGAACAAATGCCGCCAGATCAACGACAACCGGGGTCTACTGCGGCAATGGTCAGGGCTGAAGCAGTCGAAAAGGTTCGCAGAAAGGCATTCGATCCTCAACCGCTCACGTCTGAGCCGATCCTGAACCAGCCCCAGCCAGATCCGGATAAGGCAAAAAGGCATCCCGATTCGGAGGAGAAGGAGACAATTCCAGTAACGTCCCGCAGCGAGATTCACAGAACCGAATCTCAATCCTCATCTCGGAAGGTGTTGAAACAAACGCCGCCAGATCAACGAAAACCGGGGTCTTCTGCGGCGACGGTCAGGACAGAAACAATCGGAACGGTTCGTAGAAAAGCGGTCGATGCCCCATCACCCTCCTCGGAGACGATCCTGAGTCAGCCCCGGCCAGATCTGGATGAGGCAAAAAGGCATCCAGGCTCGGAGAAGAAGGAGACGATTCCAGTAACGTCCAGCAGCGAGATGCACAGAACCGAATCTCAATCCTTATCTTGGAATATCTCGGAACAAACGCCACTAGATCAACGAAAACCGAGGTCAACTGCGGCAATGGTCAGGGCTGAAACAGTCGAAAAGGTTCGTAGAAAAGCGGTCGATGCTCCATCAACCTCCTCGGAGCCGATCCTGAGTCAGCCCTTGACAGATCCGGAAAAAACGCAAAGACAGCCTAGCCCTGAAAACGTCAAGAATCTTGCAGTAACTGCTAGCTCCAAGACTCAAAACGTAGTGCCTCAAAGCGTGGTGAAAGCAGATCTCGTAAAAACAAGCCATCCAGCAACGTCTCAAACTTTGGCAGAGGATCATCCGTTTTACAGACAAATCCAATCGGGTCCGGAGAGACGTACATCTCGAAAGGTTGAGGGCGATGATGAGAAGATAACTGTGTCAAGTCGAGGCCAGACAGAGAAGGGACTTTTGCCCGCGCGTAGTTCGAGAGCGGCGGTGATCGCAAAGCCAGAGGCGTCGCGATTTATGGAGCCGCCAAAGCAGACCACACCCCAACCGATGGAAACTAACCCCACGATCCGAGTGAACATTGGCCGCGTTGAGGTGCGTGCCACAACGCCGCCCGCACCGACTTCGCCACCACCACCACAAAGTGCCTCGCCAGCTGCGCAGAAGCTTTCTTTGGATGACTACCTGAAGCTGAGAAACGGAGGGCGACTATGAGCAACTTTCTGGCCATCGCCACTGTGACTGAGGCTCTTAAGCAGATGCTGGATGCCACCGTGGGAAGAGACGTGCCCGGGGCGAACGCCACGGCAGTCCGGCCCACAGAGTCAGGAGATAAAGGAGTCAACATCTACCTCTACCAGGTCAGCTCCAACTCTTCGTGGCGCAACGAAGATCTGCCCACCCGTCGCGATGACAGTACTATAGCTCAGCGCCCCAGGGCTGCTTTGGATCTGCATTACCTTTTGACATTTTATGGCGAAGAGGCGCATCTGGAACCTCAGCGTCTGCTGGGCAGCGTCGTCGCCACCCTTCACGCCCAGCCTGTGCTCACGCGTCAGCGGATCAGAGATGCCATCAGCAACGCCGAGAACGGATTTTTGAACGGTTCGGACATTGCCGAGGAGATCGAGCTGGTCAAATTCACGTCCATCCCCCTCTCGCTTGAGGAGCTGTACAATCTCTGGTCAGGTTTTTTCCAGACATCTTACTCTCTTTCCGTTGCCTACCAGGCCTCGGTGGTTTTCGTCGAAGGGATGGAGATTCCCCAAAGGGCGCTTCCCGTGCTCGAACGGAGCCTCTACGTCGTAACGTTCCGCCAGCCCCTCATCGAGCAGGTCACGTCTCAAGAGGGGTCGAACCATTCAATAGTTTTCGGCAGCACTTTGGTCATCAGGGGAAAACGCCTGCGAGGTGACGTGACCCGCGTGTTGATAGGCGGAACAGAGGTCGAGCCAGAGGAGGTCAATGAGACGCAGATCAGCCTCACACTGCCAGAATCGCTTCGGGCAGGGGTTCAGAGCCTGCAGGTAGTCCACCAGATTATGATGGGAACACCGCCAGAGGCTCATCGTGGCGTTGAATCGAACGTTGCGGCCTTCGTGTTGCGCCCAACCATCGCGAGCATCGACGCCACGACGAAGGTCGTGAACGTCAGTCCCACCATCGGCCAGAGACAGCGAGTGGTCATTCTCTTGAACGAGCTGGCCGAGAACTCGCCAGCCGCCTACACCTTAGTTCTTCCTTCTCGTGACGACGACACAAACGAGATTCCCATACCAGTAAGCGGCGTTGAGGCGGGGACGTATCTTGTGCGGGTACAGGTGGACGGGGCCGAGAGCCTGCTCGATGTGGAGGATGGGTCGTACGCGGGCCCGACAGTGGTGATCGAATGAACGTGTCCGCGATCCAGGATTGGCCGGAGTCGAACCAGAACTACCTGAACGCGGCTCTGGCAGCGGTGCGTGAGAGGCTTGAGGTTCAGGCCGCCCAAATCGAGGGCGATGGAGGCGCGGTCTCGTCTGCGGAGAGGCGGTTGGATGAGGCACAGCTGGATCTGGACCTGGCGGCAGAAGGTCTTCCTGCACCTTCGGCTCTGGAAGCTCTGCGTGCGGCCTTTGGCCTATCGCCCTTCGAGCGAGATCTATTGCTGCTTTGCGCTGGCATGGAGTTTGATTCCAGTTTTGCACCGCTTTGCTCCGCACTCCAGGGCGATTCGCAGAAGTCTTATCCGACCTTCAACCTCGCTATGAAGGCTTTGCCTGGGACCCATTGGAGCGCCATACTCCCTGCCGCGCCTCTGCGCCGATGGCGGCTGGTCGAGGTGGTGGCGGGCGATGGCTTTGGCTTGGCCACCAGCCCCTTGCGGATCGACGAGCGGGTGCTTCACTATCTTGCAGGGTTGTCATACCTGGACGAGCGGCTGCAGTGGATGGCAGATCCCGTGCTCATTCCTGAGGAGCTTGCACCCTCACATCGCACTCTGGCCAATCAGATCGTGGAGATCTTGTCGAAAGATGGCGATTTGTCCAATCCCATAATCCAGCTCTGTGGCAGCGAGGAGGTGGGAAAAAGCGCCATCGCCGCCTCGGCGTGTGCAGATCTCGGCGTTAAGCTGCACGCAATCTCCGCCGCCGACATCCCAACAAACGTTTCGGAACGAGTGGTTCTGGCCCGGCTCTGGGAGCGGGAGGCTTTCTTGAGCGGCACAGCTCTGCTGGTGGATTGCGAAGATCTGGACGGAAAGGATGGCGGAGATGGAAAGGGCCGAATGCACGCGGCCATCTCCTTCGTGGAGAGCGCGCAGTGTATGGTCTTTGTAACCTCGCTCCAGCCGCTCATCTTCAAAAGGCGATCCGCGCTGCGTCTGGACGTGGAAAGGCCAAGCCCGGCAGAGCAGCAGGCTCTCTGGGAGAAGGCGCTGGGTCCTCTGGCTCAAGGGCTGGACGGCCAATTGGAAGGGTTGGTGGCCCAGTTCAAGTTAGGACCAAGAGAGATTCAGGCCGCCTGCATCGAGGCTCTCGCGGGATGGTCGAAAGAAGACGAAGAGTTTGGTGAGTCGGGTGAGTCAATTGAGTCGAGTGAGTCAATTGAGTTGGGCGAGTTGGCGCCCGTTTTGTGGAACGTCTGCCGAACTCAGGCGCGGCCGCGGCTGGAGGATTTGGCGCAGCGAATCGATCCTGCAGCCACCTGGGACGACCTGGTTCTGCCGGAGCTGCAGCTCAAGATATTGAAGGAGATCGGCGTCCATCTCCGAGGGCGGGCCAGGGTGTACGGGGCCTGGGGGTTCGCCTCCAAGGGGTCGCGCGGCCTTGGGATCAGCGCTCTTTTTGCGGGCGATAGCGGGACAGGAAAGACGATGGCCGCGGAGGTTCTGGCAAACGATCTTGAGCTCGACCTTTACCGGATCGATCTATCTCAGGTGGTGAGCAAGTACATCGGCGA
>DUKF01000045.1:0-5821 GCA_013329455.1 Methanotrichaceae archaeon
CTTGCGACTGGTCCAGAACCTCTCGGGTGCGGGAATGCACCAGGACAAGACCGTCCCGTCGGACACCAATATCTTCACATGGCCCTCTCCGGGCACCGATCCGTCGGCCGCGATCAGCCTTTCATCGAAGCTCAAGATCCCTCCGACGTACCGGCTCCAGTCTCCAGACCAGGCAGGTGGCGATTCACAGCTCCAGACACCACCGCCTGTGACCTCCGCCTGAAGGAACCCGCCCGGATCGCCTCCAAACCGCTGCCATGTGAGGCTGCCGCCTTCCTGTGAACCCCATCCCTCATCGCCGTCGTCGAAGGTGGTGGCCAGAGTCTGGGCCGAAACTACCGAGCCCAGCAGTCCGAGAACGAAGAGCAGAGCCGAAGATAGAGCCAAAATCGCCTTCATGTGCGTATCCTCGCCCGAACTTTTGCAGATATCGTATAATATCTTTTGTGCTTCCAGTTAGAACTCCAGGATACTTTTTCCGAAGATTTGAGGACCCTGAGTCCGTTCTGGTCTTCGGCCGTATGGTGACAACATAAATCGGAATGTTCTGAGAAAAACGGGGAGATGCCCCGAAACTTTCCGATGAATCTCTATTCGAAAAGACGCAACCGTCGGTTCCGTTTCGCAACAACTAAATATAGATCCGGCCAACCACCACCGAGATGTTTGAGGCCTGGGACGAGTATCATCTGGTTAACGGAGAGCTTGAGAGGCTGGCCGAGAGCCTGCCAGGCTCAGGCCTGGGCCAGGTCATAAAGTACGTCCTCACCTCACCCGGAAAGAGGGTCCGACCCCTCATACTCGTCCTCTCGTCGGAGGCTTTCGGCTGCGACCCCACCAGGTCGGTGGACGCCGCCCTGGCGATGGAGCTGGTCCACGCAGCCTCCCTCGTCCACGACGATATCCTCGACCACGGAACCGAACGGCGGGGCGTTGCCAGCGCTTTTCAAAAATACGGCATGGATGCGGCCCTCCTCTGCGGCGACTACCTGATATCCAGATCCATCGGCCTCATGTCCGGCTACAACCAGGCGGTGATTGAAGCCTTCTCCGGGGCATGCATGGAGATGTCCGAAGGGGAAATGCTGGACCTGACCAACAGGAACAGGCCCGAAGACTACTACCTTTGCATATGCAAGAAGACGGCGTCTCTCATCTCCGCCTCCTCCAAGATCGGGTGCCTCATAGCGGGCGCAGACGATGAGGACGTCGCCTTCTTCGAGAGCTACGGTATGCACCTGGGCCTCGCTTACCAGGTCGCCGACGACCTGAACGAGTTTTTGGGTATGGAGAAGGGTAAATCGTCGGAGAAGACATCGATCACCCTTCCCGTGATATACAGCAGGGAACACTCGAAAGAGACGACCCTGAACCTCTGCGCCGAAGTGATCCGGGACCACTGCCGCGCCGCAAAGAAGGCTCTCGACGACGCTGGCGGTGACGAGGAGATCAAGGCGAGGCTAGGAAGCATCGTAGACAAGTGGGGAGAAGAATGCAAGTCGCTGAAAAACCGTTGCTGAAGATAGAAGCCGAAACCGAAGGCGGCAATATCGCCTTCCGGGCGACTGGTCCCCTCTCGAGGGTAGCAGGTCCCGTCATCAGAAAGATCAACGAGACCTTCGCCAAAGAGAAACCGATCCGGTCAGGGCCCGACCAGATAATCTTTTCCACATGGATCCCCCCAGCCCCGAGCCTCGCCTTCGATAGGATGATCTCCTCCCAGGTTGCGGCCCTGACAAGGAGGAGGGTTCCAGACCAAGTCTCGATCGCCATCATCCGCGCCTGCCCCAACGACTGCCTTCACTGCAGCGCTCCATCACGAAAGGGGGACGTCCTCAGCTCAGGAGACGTAAAAAGGGTGATCGGTGAAGCCCTCGACCTCGGATCCTACATGATATCCTTCGACGGAGGTGAGCCGATGCTGAGGCGCGACCTTCCGGACCTCGTATCCAGCGTCGACGAGAGGGCGATATCTGCCTCATTTTCAAGCGGCCACGGCCTGACTGAGGACCTCGCAAGATCCCTGAAAAGAGCCGGCCTTTACGCCGTCAGAATCAGCATCGACAGCCCCCACCCTGAGGAGCACGACAGGTTCCGGGGAAGAAAGGGCGCCTTCTCCGACGCCCTCTTCGGGATAAAAAACGCCCTGGCAGGAGGCCTGATGGTAGACCTGTTCATGGTCGCTTCCCCAATGAACATAGACGACCTCGAGGACGCCTATTCCCTCGCGGCGGAGCTTGGGGTTCACGAGCTCTCCCTCTACGAGATCGTGGCCGTGGGGAGGTGGTCGTCCCACTTGAATGAAGTTTTGAGCAAGGGCGATGTGGACCGGCTCAGCCGGTTCCACGAAGAGAAGAACCGATTGCCAGAGGGCCCCAGGGTCTCTGCCTTCCCCTACCTCCTCAACCCCGAGATGTTCGGCTGCTTTGCGGGCCGAAGGTGGCTTCACGTCGACGCCTCGGGCGACGTCCTCCCCTGCGCCTACATGCCCATCTCCTTCGGGAACGTCCTGGAGAAGAGCCTGAAGGATATCTGGAAAGAGATGGGACGGGACCGGTGGATGAAGGGAAAACCCGAAGGCTGCATGATGAAAGACCCCGAGTTCAGAAGGGCTCACTCACACATATTCGAGACGAAGGATTGATCTCTCAGGTTCCCGGTTTCCGAGAACAAAACGATTTTATACCCAGAAGTTCATCCCCAGAAACGGGGGTTAGAATTCAATGACCAACTGTAAGTTAGCTCTGTTATCTCTAGCAGTCCTCATATCCTTCGTTTCGATGGCGACTGCTGATGACTGGCTCGGCAACGAGATGGCCATATCGGACGTACACCATACAGCCGAATACCTATCGAAGGCCGACAGCAGCGACCAGAACAAGACGATCACGAACTCCACCGACGACGGCCTCGCCACACTTCCGACAGCTCCAGCCAAAAAGGAGGTTTACAGCATAGGCGGGACCGACACGACCGCTCAGACTCCACCTGTCACAGAGACCGCACTCCCCTCCGCGCCATCGGACTTTTCGGGTAGATGGTCTATCGCGATGGCGGAGAGCACCATGAGATCGCTAGACTTGGCCCTCTATCAGACGGGAGACCTCGTCTTCGGTAAGGGGATTTTGGGACCGGCTGACGATTCGGCCGCCGGTACCTCCACCTCGGAGGATCTGGGGATCGAGTCGATGGTCGACTGGTTGAACCAGCCGCCTTCGGGCCTCGACTCCGCAAGCCAGGCTGCCGCCAGCGGCTCCGTCGTCGGAAACGAGCTGAACCTCGATCTCGTATCCCTCGACTCCATCGCCCTTTATAGGTTCGACCTATCCCTGACCGGAGATCTCGTCTCCGGGAGCTACTCTGCCTACGGTAGCGACGGGTCGACCTGGCAAGGAACCGTCACAGGATCCCGAAAGAGTTAAAGGGTGAAGGAGAAAAAGACGAGTGCGAATCAGACAGCCGGGCGAATGGGCCCGGCAAATCTGTCCTCATCTGAACGATAAAGGAGGTTTGCTATATGAAATTTCAAAAGGCATTGATCGTGCCGCTGATCGTCATGGCGGCTCTGGCCTTTCCCGCAGCGTCGGACGACCTCAACCTGGACGATATGACCGGAAGCCAGCTCCGAGAGGATCTCAAAGAGTCCTTCAAGGACGAGTCCCTGGGATACATCGACTCCGCCACCGGGATGAGCCCTGGAGTTGCAAACGACAGCATAGTTTACACCCCGCCGACCACCACAGGGTCGCCATGGGCGAACGTCGCCGGAAGGTGGACTCTGAACCTCGTTGACAGTGCCCAAAGAACCGTCGACCTGACCCTTTACCAGTACGGGAACGAGGTCTTCGGAAAGGGCGTCATGACCACCGGGGTCAATACCCAGGAGGTCACGGCTGCAGGATCCACTGAAGGGTCTAGCCTGTCGCTTCGCCTGGTCACAGTCGGCGGAAACAGCATGTACAGGCTCAGGACCTCTGTGAGCGGAAACAGCATCTTTGGCACTTACAACGCATACTCCTCTGACGGCGTCTCCTGGGCAGGAAACTGCAACGGCAACCGCTTCTACGCCACTGCCCAGACCGTGCCACCCGAGCCCTCCTCGACGGTCAGCGTCGGAAGTGTCGGGGGGATGCAGAGGTCAAGCGGAAACACAATGAGCTGATGAAGGGAGGGATCCCTCCCAACTTTTTTTACGGTTCAATCTTTTAGGGGGTTTATTCGATGAGAATTATTCTGGTTTTGATACCGGCGCTCCTCCTGATGGCATCCCATCCGGCGTCGGCAGATGGATCATCAGATGACGAATGGCTGGGAATCGGAGGACTTCAGATCGCCGACGTTCATCATACCGAGGGCTACATCGTCGGCATGATGAACCTTTCTGGGGAGAACGGAACAGAATGGATCGAGCCCGGTGAGCCTCTGGCGTTCTCGGGCCAGCCTTTGCCCGACGTCGCGGGAATCTGGTCTTTCTCCCTCGCGGACGAGGAGACACTACGGCTGGACTTGACGCTCTATCAGGCCGACAGCGAGGTCTTCGGAGAGGGGACTACGACCTCGAAAAGCGGCACCAGGCTTGCCACTGCGGCGGGATATGTAACTTCCAACCTGCTGGATCTGCGCGTGGTCACACTGGGCGATCCGGCCCTCTACAGGCTCAGACTGGATCTTGCGACAAGCCCGGCTCAAGGGAGCTATGCCGCCTATTCGGCATCGCGCCTCGCAGGATCTGGGTCCGCCGCAGGATACAAAACCGCACCTCTGAGCGAGTTTTCCGGTCCCCTGCAAACTGAAGAGGTCCTGCCGCCGGATCTGGTGAGGGGAAACGAGGCGGGTCTAGGAGCGGTCTGAATCTATGAAAATCCAAAAGGTATTTGTTGAAGTTATAAGATCAGATAAGATCAGATTGTTCTTGTAGATCGAGAGTTCAGATAGATGGGGAGTTTCGAGAGATATGAGATACCTAAGTCTGCTATTGCTCATTATGGTGATATCCTCTTTCGTCTTGGGAGCCGCAGAGGGGGCCTGCAGCCGAACTTCGTGCTCTCGGGCTCCCTTTGTCGACACCGTAGAGTGGCTCGGCGCAGGCGACCTCGGGATGGACCTGGGCACCCCGGACTTGAACGCCAACGAGCCGAAGGACTTGATGAATGCAGAGCCGGTGGAAAATAATTCCCAGAACGAGACTGGCGAAAAGGCCGTTGATGAGGTCGAGATAATCGAAGAGATCGATACAGAGACCACGTCAGGCGTTGGGGACCGAATGGATCTGATCCTGACGGGGGACGTAGTCGGGAAGATCGACTTGACTATTTTCCGATCCGGAGACGTCGTCTTCGGGACCGGAAACCTGACGGCGGAGGGTGCTAAAAGCCAGGTCGGTGCTAGCGGATCGGCTTCTGGCGACCAGCTGGTGCTCAACCTGGTGCCGCTGGACGAATCCCGCCTCTACGTTCTGGACCTTGACCAGGCTGAGGGATCGATCCGTGGAAGCTACGAAGCTTACAATTCAGATGGCCGGTTCTTCTCGGGCATGGCAGATAGCACGCTTTTTGCCTGATCACTCTTTTTACCTGATACATCTGAGGCATCTTCGGGGGGCCTTTGTCCCACCATTTCGTTTTTTCGCAATCGGTCTGTCGATGCCTTCTATTTTTGCCCGTCGCCATTTTCGCGATATTTTTGAATCCGGGCTTTCTGACCCGACAGCAAAAGAGTTATCCACTAACTGACAGATGGGGCTGACGATGGAACGGAAGCCTTTGAGGATGGGCTCGGTCAAGGAGGTCTACGACCTCGGCCGGGAGCTGGAGTTCAGGTT
>DUKF01000045.1:5851-6192 GCA_013329455.1 Methanotrichaceae archaeon
AAAGAGGGGGTCTACTGGTTCCAGCGAGCGAAGAAGATGGGGATTCCAACTCATTTCGAGAAGTTTCTCCCCCCCAACGGCATGCTGGTCAACAAGGTGGACGTGATACAACCCGAGAAGATCAAACCAGAGTCCGGCAACTACCTGATTCCCCTGGAAGTGATATGCAGGTGGTACGCGGCTGGATCGATCTACGATAGATTAGTGAGAGGCGACGTTTTGCCCGAAGACCTCGGCTTTCCGAAAGGGCGGAAGGTAGAGTACGGCGAGCCCCTGCCCGAACCCTACATTGAGGTCTCAACGAAGCTGGAAAGGGTTGACAGGCTCCTCGACAAGGCCGA
>DUKF01000226.1 GCA_013329455.1 Methanotrichaceae archaeon
TTGGTATTGGTCTTCATGCCGCCTCCACGATGTCTACGCCGTATTTATTTTTGACATACTCCGCGGCGTCGTCTTTGGAGATCCTGTGCTTGGAAGCGATCTTCGTTCTTGCGACGCGCCTTCTGGCCACCCGGTATCCGGGCCGCTTGAGGGCCACCGAGACGTCCATGCCAAAGATCCCGATGTCGGGATCGTACTTCATTCCGGGGAAGTCGGTATGCTCCTCGACTCCGAAGGAGAAGTTGCCGGTATCGTCGAACTGGTTCTTACGCAGGACGCCTCCCACCACTTCCAGGGCGACTTTGAGGAACTCTTCTGCCTTCTCGCTCCTCAAGGTCAGCTTGCACCCGATCGGCTCGTCCTTCTTTATGCCAAAGCCCGGAAGGGTCTTTTTGGCGGTGGACCTGACGGGTACCCGGTTGGTTACCGCGCCGAGGATCGTCTCGGCGTTGACCAGCCTCTGGCCGCTCTCGCCGGTGCCTATGTGGACTGTTACCTTATCGACGCGTGGTTCCAACATGACGTTCATATCTCAGCCCCCAGCTTGATGGCGGGTTTGTCTCTCCCGATCATGAAGACGTGATCGATCGTCGTCTCGAAATCTTCTTTGCCTGAGATGATCACTCTGTTGGGCCTGGAACTCTTGACGACATTGATCTCCTTGATAGTCCCGACCTCACCGGAGTGGGATCCTCCCACGACCATGGCGAGGTTTCCCTCTTTGAACTCGATGACGTCTGCGATCTCCTTATCGGGTATCGAGAGAATGACCGAGCTTCTCGTACCGTAATCGCCCTCGGCGAGGATGTTCGTGCCGTCGTTGAGGTTAAGCTGCAATTTGCCGCTCTTGAGGGTCGTCTTGTTCTCGATCCTGCAGAGCTTTCGCGCTTCACCCTTCTCCAGCTCGTGGAGGTTGAACCTGCCCTTAGCGTCCTGAAGCAATCTGTACTTCTTGTCCAGAGCTGGGACCGATATCACGTCGAAGATCCCCACGGGGAACTTGAGGTCCTTTCTCGCCTTTCCGTCGACCAAAACCCCGCCCTCGTGGAGGACGCGCTTTGCCTCTCTGGAGTTGTCGACCAGCCCCAGAAGATCCCTGACCACGACGACGAGGGGGATGCCCCCCTTTGCAGAGTGGGGACCGGGGTTGCTCTTGGCCACCCACGTGTGGTTCTTCCTTGCGATCGGCCAGCTTCTGGGACTCGCAATCCTCTTCTGATGTCTGCTCACCTAAATCACCTGGAAAAGATCTTCTTGCGTTTTTCGTCGTCCAGCTCCATCTTGGTGATGACGACGTTGGAGGGCTGGACTGGCCTTGGCACCTCGGTTCCGTCGGCCCGGAATACGCTCACTCCGGCTACGTGGATGGTGCCGCTCTTGAGGTCCGCCTTTTGGACTTCGCCCTCGGTTCCCGCATGGTCGCCGCGCATCATCTTGACGGTATCGCCCACTTTCACCCGAGCGCTGCGAGTCTTCATCTCCTCGCGAAGCTCCTTGCTCAGGGCGGCGTGCATGTACTTCTGTCGTTTGTGAAGGGGAGCGGAGAACCTTTCTTTGCGCTGTTTGCGTGGCTGTTTGCTCTTCATGGTTATCACACTATTATCGACGCGGCCGAGGCGATTTTTCCGTACCGCTCAGCCACTTCTCGGGCCACTGGCCCTTTTATCTCCGATCCCTTGGGAATTCCAGCAAGGTCAGTTATGACCGCCGCGTTGTCCTCGAACTTGACCCTCAAGCCGTCGGGTCTTCGGAACTCCTTTTTCTGGCGGATGATCACTGCGGTCAAGATCTGTTTACGCATCTCAGGGGTACCCTTCTTTACGGATACCACGATCATGTCGCCGATTCCGGCACAGGGCATCCTGTTTTTAACGCCCCTGTACCTCTTCACCGATATGATCTCGAGCATCCTCGCGCCGGTGTTGTCGGCGCATTCCAGGCGCGCTCCCGCGTTGATAGGTCTTGAGATGCTGGCCTTGAGCCCCTTCATCGCACGACCTCCACCACGACGAAGGACTTTGTCTTGCTGATGGGTCTGCACTCGGCGACCTTGACGATGTCACCGACCTTCGCCTTCAGACAGGGCGGGTTGTGGGCGTGAAGCTTCGACCGCCTCTTCTCGTACCTGTCGTACTTCGCAATCTTCTTTTCAAACTCGCGCAGGACCACCACAGTATCGGTCATCTTGTCGCTGACTACCGTTCCGTCAAAAACCTGACCGCGAACGGGAAGTCTTCCATGAAAGGGACATTTTGGATCGTCACAGGCCTTTTCAGGTGACTTGACGCCCAGTCCGACATCCCTCATAATTTCCACCTCGATCTCCGTATTTTTTTGTTAATCCTGTTTTCGGGTTGTGAGACTAAAACTGAGCCCTCTGCCTTCACCTTCAGGCCCTGGGACAGGGTGAAAAGGAAGCAGTTGCAGGACTTGGGAACGCGTTTATCACCACTCCTGGTCTCGATCAGAAAGGTGTTCCGGGTTTCATCAATGACCCGGCCGGATATCCCCAACTGAGAAGGGTTCGTGCCTTCGACGACCTCAACCGGCAGGCCTATCAGCTCGTGTCTGACGAGATTCTCAGGAGTTATGATCACGCTACACGCTCCTTCTGTATGGTCTTGATCCTTGCTACGGACCTCTTTATCTCCCTTATCCTGCCAGGGTTCTCCGGGGCGCCGCCAGAGACGACGAGCCCCCTCTCCCGAATCAGCTCGCTTTGGAGATCTTCTAGCTCCTCCACCAGCTCCTCGGGGCTCATATTCCTCAGTTCATCGACCCTGAATATCGCCATGTCAAGTCACGCTCTCGTCTCACAATTTACTTCTCTGGCGCAGGTTCCTCAGAGACCTCCTCCACAGGAGCCTCCTCTTCTGGCACAGGCTCCTCAGAGACCTCCTCTACAGGAGCCTCCTCTTCTGGCGCAGGTTCCTCAGAGACCTCCTCTACAGGAGTTTCCTCTTCT
>DUKF01000125.1:0-463 GCA_013329455.1 Methanotrichaceae archaeon
TTATTACTTCGGGAGCGCAGAGGGTCACGAATACCCCAACCTTTAGGTTGGGGATGAAGTGAACCCTCGCCCGTTTTTCGTGCTTTTTTAAATCGATGCAGCATTACTTCTTTCTAAAATGGGGTTTTTTTGGCACCTTAGCCACAGATGGTGCCACCCATCTATGGCTAGGATGTGATAAGCGTTGGAATTGCGCAGTTTTAGCCATGGCTATGGCCAGATCACCTACCACATCGTGTTGGTGCCCAAGTATAGATACAGGATATTCTGCAACAAGCAACTTAAAAGGATTGCGAATCAATCTTCAACAATATTTGCATGGAGCAAGGCTACAAAATTCACGCCATGGAAATTGTAGAGGATCACGTCCACTTGTTTTTAGAATTCCATCCAAGCACTTCTCTATCAAAGGTCGTTCAATACTTGAAAGGAGGTAGTTCTTATAGACTGTTCAGGCTTCATC
>DUKF01000125.1:552-861 GCA_013329455.1 Methanotrichaceae archaeon
GAAACCGAAAGCAGAGTTTCAATCATGCAAATCAAGGGAATCTGGGCAACGAATACTCGAAGATTTCTGATATCCGGAAAACCGGGCGTGCGGCCCCGAAGCATACCCCGTCCTTTAGGGCGGGGTGGGCCGCACGCAATTTGATTTNNCTTATAGACTGTTCAGGCTTCATCATGAACTAAAAAAACGCTATTGGGGTAGAAGTCTATGGTCAAGTGGCAAATTCTTTCGATCCGTTGGAAATGTAACTGCTGACACAATCAAGCACTATATTGGAGTCTTAAGGGAAACCGAAAGCAGAGTTTCAAT
>DUKF01000125.1:909-12986 GCA_013329455.1 Methanotrichaceae archaeon
GCCGCACGCAATTTGATTTTTGAATCAAAAAAATGTGCGACTTTTCAGCCTACCGGGTCCCACGACCATAAAACGCATTTCCATCCGGGACACACCCACAATTAGACTGGAAAAATAAGTTTTTTATATACCATAATTTTTCGGTCAAATCTAACTATTACCAAGAATATATTGTCATCCATTTTTAACGATTGATTTGAGTAGCTTGGAAAGAACGCTGAATAGTTCCAAGAATGTTACTTGTTTGTACCCCATTTCTGCCCCCTTAGAACGGGATAGTTACGGCATATCTTATATAATATAGTGAACTCTAAGTACTGTGTGACCTGGTATGAGCGTAACTCCATCTACAAACAACCCTGATCCGGATATAGTACAGCCTCACGCATCAGATGTTCCTGTTTCTGAAGACCCGAACCCTGGCAGATCCATGTGGAAGATTTGGTCCCTGGTAGGTCTTTTTGCGGCGTTTCTCACATTCGTAACGCTTTTCGTGTACCCTAACCAGGAGGGCATGATCTCATCGACCCAACTCCAGATGGGTGCCCTCAAAAACGCTTCATCTGCCTATGCCGAAACTCTGCCGATCCAGGACGTCGATATCAACAACCAGGGGCGATCGATTTTCATCGCGTTTGTGATGCTCGCCCATGTACTCTTTGCAAACCTCCATCTCGGGGGAAGCTGGATCGCCGCGGTTTCAGAATCGATCTACATCAAAACCCACGTTCGCCGCCTTGATCGGATTGCCAAATCGCTGACCCTTTTCAATGTGATCCTGTTCTCGTTCGGTGCAACATTTGCGATTGCGGGCGTCCTGTTTTTTATTGCACTATTCCCGGTTTTTGCCACGGACTGGTTCAGGGTTATGTGGTGGCCGTTCTTGATCGAGGCGATCCTGTTTGCCATCGAGATCATGTTTTTGTATACGTACTGGTTCTCATGGGACAAGATTGAAAGGCGTAATCACCAGATCCTTGGTTACGGATATGCGATCGCCGTCTTTTTCCAGACGTTTATGATCAATATGGTAGCCGGAGGGATGCTTACGCCTGGAGTCACCGAAATCAGCTTTGTGGGCAGCGGACTATTGAGCATCCCGTATGCAGATGCGATAGACCTCTGGTTCAACCCCACCCTATGGCGCCTCCAGTTCCACCGGGTCTTTGCATCCATATCATACATGGGATTCATTCTCGCCATGCTCGCTGTCTTCCACTTCCTCGACCGCAAAGGCCTTCGTGACAAGAGATACTGGGACTGGGTAGTCTCCTACGGCATCACCTGGGGACTGTTTGGCCTTGTCATCCAGCCGGTGCTCGGCATGATCTACGTGCTCCAGATTCAGGGGGTAAACATGACGGCCTTTGACTTCATCATGCATGGTCCGCGGGCATGGGAGATGCTGCTGATGGCGGGCACGCTCTCATTCCTGTTCCTGACGGTGATACTCTTCTTCATGGAACGGCGGGAACGGTTATTTTCAAAACTGGAAAGCAGGAGTCTCCATAATCTGTTCAAATTGTTCTTTTTAATCGGCCTTATCTGCCTGTTCATCATTATCCAGCCTTCCTGGCTGTATGCCCCCTTTCAGAGTGATCCGGCGGCATGGGCTAATCCCTTGGGATCGATGGACTACAAGTACGTCTCGATCGCAGCATTGGTCCTGATGGGCGTGTTGATGCTCACCATTGACGCAATCGTGCTCAGCGACATCAAGGAATCTGACTGGGGGGCCCTCTCACGGGTTTCCCGGTCTGCAGCGATATTTGCAGGCCTTTTGGGGATATTCATCATCGAGATTATGGGTTTTGTCCGTGAATCAGCCCGGTCCCCCTGGACAGTGTACAATATAATCCCTGTTCCTCCAGGGGACATCCAGTACCCGACGCCGCTTACGATCATAAATATTTTCAGCGTCTGGATTATTATCTCGGTGCTGGTCGTGATCGTATTTTGGCTGACCTCAAAAGTCACCGCCCACCACCCGGAAGATGCAGAGAAGATCAAACCTTGACCGTGCACCTGCACGGTTTTTAATTTTTTGTAGGCTACCTGATATCCCGGAGAAGATCCATGTACAAGACCATTGCCGTCGCAGTTGACAATTCCGCATGTTCAAAATATGCAGAGAGTATCGCACTTCAGATTGCGCTGACCGGTAAAATTCCAGTCACTGGCATCCACGCCTATACCGGGAAATTCCACCAGGCCCGTTTCAATGCACTTGAAAGACTCCTGCCGGAGAAATATCTGACTGAGGAAGTGCTCAGCCACCAGCGGGATATCCATTCAGTCCTCATCGGACGGGGCCTTGAACTAATCTCGCTTGAATACATGAAACGGCTGGGCGATGCGTGCCGGACAGTGAAAATACCGTTTACCGAAAAGATCGTTGACGGGAAGAATGCCGATGTCGTCATCAGTGAATCAGAGGATGGCGGGCTTTCGGTGGTTGGTGCAGAGGGTCTTGGACGAGTTGAGGGAATTTCTGGCCTTGGTAGTACAACCCGGCGGACGCTCCGTCACGGGACGAGTGACCTGCTGATTGCAAAAAAGGAAGGACAGATCGAATCAATCCTTGCCGGGGTTGATGGCAGCGCTGAAGCGTTCATGATGGTCGGGACCGCATCCGATCTGGCCCGGTCCCTGGGTGCAACGCTTACGCTCGCAGCATGTTTTGATCCCGGCCTGCACCGCACGGTCTTTGGTTCCCTGTCTGCTACGCTCTCAAAAGAAACAGAAAACGTCTTTAAGTTCTCCGAACAGGAGCAACTCCATAACGAGATCATTGACCGGAGTCTTGCCGATCTCTACTCCCGCCACTTGGAGCATGCGACCGATATTGCCAGGGAGCACGGAGTTGAGGCCAAAACCCGGCTGATGCAAGGCAAACCCTTCCATATCCTCTGCACGCTGGCAGAGGAACTGGAATCCGATCTGATTGTCGTCGGGCACAGCGGGATGCACCGGAGTAGGTACAGTGATATCGGCTCAAATACGGAGCGTGCCGTTGAACTAGCTAAAACCAATGTACTGATTGTGCGGAATCGGAAGGCAAACACACTGGCCACGGACAAAGGGCAGAACGCGTCAAGTCCTGTCCTGGCCAATAGTACTTCCATTACCGATCAGCCGGCACTTCTCTGGAGTGATGATGCGAAAAAACGCCTCGACAATATTCCCGGATTTGCCCGGAAAATGACGATTATGGCAATTGAACGCCATGCAAAAGAGCACAAAATTTCTACAATCACTCCGGAAGTCATGAATGCTACACGGAAGAAACTCGACATATGAGCGCGACAGTAGAAGTCCACGGCCTCTGTTACCGGCATCCCGGGGGCAGGGGAATTGCTCACATCTCGTTTGAAGCCGGTGCGGGAGAGGTAGTCTGCATTTTTGGATGGAACGGTGCAGGGAAGACTACTCTGTTAAAGGTGCTCTCAACGCTGGTCTCTCCTCAAGCAGGATCATATTGCGTCGACGGTTGCGATGTAACCCAGAACCGTGAATCGGTGCGCCGGAAGATATTTCCGGTCTTTGATACAAATGCCCATTTTGGTCACCTGACCGGTCGGGAGAATGCCCGGTTCTTTCTTTCCTTGTATGGGGTTTCGCAGCCAGATCCGCTGGACCAAATTGCTGCGAGTTTCGAACTCGATCTTGATCAGCAGGTCGACGAATATTCCCTTGGGATGAAGCGTAAACTCCTGCTTACTGAATCATTTGCAGTCAACAGGAAGGTGCTGATTTTTGACGAGCCAACACTCGGGCTTGATACCGGCATGCGTTCGGTTTTTTTTGAACGGATCCTCGAGGCTGCAAAGGCAGGTTCGTGTGTTATCATTGGTACAAACAGGATTGAGGATGCAACCTCTGCTGATCGCATCCTTCTGCTAAATAAGGGAACCCTGTGCCCGGCGGCATCGATCGAGGCACTCGTCGCCGGGATGATTAAGATCAGCATTACACTGGAGGATCGTGAACTGGTTGAGTATATCCCGTCAATCGATGAGCTCCCGCAGCTGATCAAGAAAATCCTCAATTTTGGCATCCCCCGCAGGATTGAGATTGGGGAGAACGGGGCTGGGGAATCTGTGCACTGGACCGAAGAAGCAGAAGACAAACTCCGGTGTGCACCACAATTCCTCCAGGGAATGATCCGTTCCCTTGTCGAACGATATGCCCTGGACCATGGGTACTGCCGTATCACACCCGATGTGGTAGACGAAGTCAAAGGGAGATTTGAAAAGCGATGATGATAATGAATTTTAGAGCACTTGCCGGACAAACGCTGCTACGGATTATTGCAAAGGCGGCAGTTTCCCTTCTTTTTGTCGGACTGGCAGCTGTTGTCTCCCGCGAGGGTATCGCCCTTGCTATCATGATCATTTTCACGGGCGTGACCGGCCCGACCATTCGGCTCGATACGATGAAGATGGATGGAATCTATGACCGGATCATCGTGAGTCCAACATCAAAATCCCGGTTTTTCCTTGGATTTGCCGGGCACTGGGTTATCGCAGTGCACCTACCACTTATTCCTGCCATTGCTGTTGTATTGATACTTAAGGGTCCGGTCACGATCATATTCATCATTTTGGGAACGGTTCTTGCCGTAGCGCTCGGGACACTGGCTGGGGTTGTGTCGCGGGGATTATCTGAAGCTCACCTCGCAGCACTTCTCACATCCGGTCTGCTCATTCCCCTTTCCTTAATCAGGACTCCGGTAGCCGGATTCATCCCGTATACGAACATTTCAGCACCCTCATTTGAGCCTGCTGCCCTCATTGCCGCCGCCATCCTCCCAGCTATCGCCATCGTTGTGCTCGCCCTTGCCGTATCCCGTTCCTGAAATACACCCGTGAGAAGTTTGCTCATTTGACAAACCTGTCGCAAAATCAGTATTTTGATATGAAAATGAGCAACTATTCAGCCCACCACGTCGTCCTCAACCCCTGCTGGGGTCCGCGATCTCGCGGCCGTTTCCACGTTGTTCCCTCCGGACTTCTCCAAGGAGAGCCGGTCCGCTCAAGAGGTCGGCGGAAAAGGATAAAACCGGTCTTGACCTTGGAACTCGAACGAAAGTAGACTTCTGGCCGGTGAACTAGATGAAGCTTGAAGAACTGATCGCCGCTGCCCGCGGTGAGGTGGAGGTCGACCTCCTTCTGGAGGGCGCAGATATCGTGAACACCCTCTCTGGCGAGCGGTACAGATCGGACGTTGCGATCCACGAGGACATTGTGGTGGGGTTCGACTGCTCCAGCTCGCGGAAGACCTTCGACCTCTCAGGAAAAGTGCTGGCACCGGGGTTCATAGACGGGCACGTCCACATCGAGTCCGCCATGGTGACGATCCCCGAGTACGCGAGAGCCGTCGTTCCCAGAGGCACGACGACGGTGGTGGCAGACCCCCACGAGATCGCAAACGTCCTGGGGCTGGAGGGGATAAGGTACATGCTCGACTGCACCAGACTTTCGCCCCTGGACGTTCGCATCATGCTCCCCTCATGCGTTCCGGCAACTCACCTTGAGACCTCGGGCGCCTCTCTCGACGCCGAAGCCCTCTCGAAGCTGATCGACGAAGATGGAGTTTTGGGGATAGCCGAGATGATGAACTACCCGGGGGTCATATTCAAAGATCCGCAGGTCCTCGCGAAGATAAGGCTCGCAGGCGAGAAAAGGGTTGACGGCCACTGCCCGCTCCTTTCAGGAAGGGACCTTGCAGCCTACGTCGCCGCAGGGATAGGGTCAGACCACGAGTGCACATCCCTCGAAGAGGCCCGCGAGAAACTTCGGCTCGGTATGAGGATCATGATCCGGGAGGGTACGGCCGCAAAGAACCTCGACGACCTCCTCCCCCTGGTAAACGATGTCAATTCCAGGCGTTTCCTATTCGTCTCGGACGATCGACACCCCTCCGACATTCTTCGGGAAGGTCACATTGACTCCATGGTCAGGAGGGCCGTCGAGTCTGGCCTCGACCCGATCGCCGCGATCCAGATCGCGAGCCTCAACGCCGCTGAGTACTTCGGCCTTAGTAACCTGGGGGCCATCGCTCCGGGCCGCAGGGCCGACATCGTCGTTTTGGACGACCTTGAGAAATTAGAGGTCCTGAAAGTTCTGAAGGACGGAAAGGTCGTCGCCGAAGGCGGCCGCTTGATCGCACCTCTCAGAAAAGCTCAAAGACCCGCATTGGCCTCGATGCAGGTCGGCCAGATCGGTCCCAAATCGTTCGATATAAAGGCAGAGGGCGACCTGGCGAGGGTCATCGGAATCGTGCCAAACCAGATAATAACCAGATCTCTGAGACTCCAGCCGAAGATCGTCGATGGATATGTTGTCGCAGACGTCGAGAGGGACGTTCTGAAGATGGCCGTCGTCGAGAGGCACAGGGGAACAGGGAACGTGGGACTCGCCCTGGTTTCGGGATTCGGCCTCGCGAGGGGGGCGATCGCGACCTCCGTCGCCCACGACTCTCACAACATTGCCGCCGTCGGAACCGATTCCGAGGAGATTTTTCGGGCGGTTTCGGCGGTGAGGGAGATGGAGGGCGGCCTCGTCGTTGTGGACCAAGGAGTTGTCACGGCATCCCTCCCGCTCCCGATAGCTGGCCTCCTCTCAGACCGATCGATGGACGAGGTCGTCAAGAAGATCGAAGAGGTGGTGGAGGCAGCAAAAGATCTTGGCTCGACCCTGGAAGACCCATTCATGACACTCTCCTTCCTCTGCCTCCCGGTGATCCCCGAGCTGAAGCTGACCGACAGAGGGCTTGTGGACATGAACAGGTTCGACTTCGTTCCCCTATTTTTGGCGGAGGGGGAAGAGGACCAGGCCTCGCCTTTTGAGGGAAGGTGAGGGGGTATCAAGGCGAAGAAGATGAATCCCGAATCCAAGAGACCTCTGGACTTCAGCCCTTCCGGTATCTGGTTTCGCAGGAACCGGAAGAACATGTACAGCATCGCTGCCCTTTTGCACCTGGTCGAGGGCGCGGGCCTCGCCAATCGGCCAAAGGAAGGGATCATGCTCTACAGCTTTGCCTCGGCCCAGGCAGAGGAAGTCTACCGAGAGGTTGCAGGCTCAAAAGTCGAGGCGGTCTTCGTGGCCGGAGGCCCCCACCCCTCGGCAAGGCCTGAAGAGGTGCTTCGATATTTCGACTACGTCGTCATCGGCGAGGGTGAGGAGACTCTGCCGGAGCTGATCGGGGCGATCAAGGAGGGGGGCGACCCAGAGAGGGTTCGGGGCATCGCCTACAAGCGAGATGGGACGGTCCGGATCACGCCTGGGCGGGATCACGTCGACCTCGACAAATACCCTCCCTTCCGCCCTCCGATATTCTCCCCCATCGAGATCAGTCGCGGCTGCCCCTGGGGTTGCGCTTACTGCCAGACACCCTGCCTCTTCGGAAGAAAGATGCGCCACCGGTCGATTCCGACAATTTTGAAGTACGCCCGGTGCTACTCGGACCTCAGGTTTACGTCGCCTAACTCCCTCGCCTACGGCTCCAACGGCGTCCATCCCAGGATCGATAAGGTCGAGCTGCTGCTCAAATCGCTCTCAGAGCTGGAGAAGCCAATCTACTTTGGGACCTTCCCCTCAGAGGTGAGGCCAGACTTCGTATCTGAAGAGGCCCTGGACCTCGTGATCAAGTACTGCAAAAACCGCTACCTCAGCATCGGTGGCCAGTCGGGAAGCAACGAAGTTTTAAGAAGGATCGGCAGAGGTCACGACGTCGATGTCGTTAGACGAGCCTGCGACATGTGCCTCGACCGGGGGATCGTTCCGAACCTCGACCTGATCGTTGGCCTTCCGATGGAGACGCCAGAAGATCAGAAAATGACCCTCGACCTTGCGCGCGATGTCGTCGGAAAGGGCGGACTGATCAGGGCCCACTACTTCATGCCTCTTCCAGACACCCCCCTCGAAGACGCCCAGCCCGTGCCGGTGGTGGACGAGGTGGCTAGAGAGATGGGAAAGCTCGCCCTGAGGGGAAAAGCGACGGGAAAGTGGGAACCCGAAGGTCAGAGGTAAAAGCGCTTGAATGGTCGCCTGTAGTCGTCCTGGGGCTTGTACTTCACCACGATCTCGTTTTCGTCCACGTGAATCTCCTTCACAGACTGGGCGAACATGTACCAGGCGTAACCTCGGTCCGGCATTTTCAGCTTATC
Organism: Methanotrichaceae archaeon; assembly: GCA_013329455.1. Classification (GTDB taxonomy): domain Archaea; phylum Halobacteriota; class Methanosarcinia; order Methanotrichales; family Methanotrichaceae; genus Methanocrinis; species Methanocrinis sp9297u. The sequence goes on from DUKF01000125.1 coordinate 9,080, forward strand.
CGGCAGGCTCGAGATGAACTCAGTCTCGTTCAAGATGTAAGATCTGAGAAGCTCACTTCCCGAGGCGAAGAGGAAAGGAAAGCCCACCCGCTCCACCTCTTCTGCCATGCAAGGGTCGGTCAGCCTCAGCCTCTGCTTGAGATACTCGCGGTAATCTTCCTCTGTGATCACAATCTCTTTCAATTCGCTCAACACGACTCACCGGAATCGAGTCTAGCAAGAGACGAGATAAAAATTGCGGGGCGGGTCTGCCTCAAACCCCGCGACCCGGATTGGGAAAATTCGTCGAGCTTTCCCGGGCGGGCGGCTTTTGCGGGCCATTTAGGAGGGAGGGCCCAAGACCGCCACGCCTTTCGGGGATGAAGGGCGCAAACCCTTCAGGATGATGCGGGAAAACTATGCCCCGCATTTAAACCATCCACTGCGAACTTTCGCTAGCTGGCTCATCGATCAGCCAGTTTGCAGATATCGGACAGACGTAAACCTGATCTTATTTATATATATGTTATTCGACTGAAACGTCCAGATCCAACCCCGAGAGGGCACCCAACACGTCGTCGGCCATGGTGGACCTCGTCTCCTCGTCGATGTCTTTTGAGAGGACGACCTTGATCCGTTTTCCATCGATCTCGATCTGATCGACCCTCTTTGCTGCGACGATGTTAAGCCCCTTGGCGGGATCGAGAACGCCGGTCAGCATCCTCTTCACGAAATCCTCGTCGACTGCCCTCTTACCCTTTTTCGCCTCGTACTTCATTATCGCCGCTTTCAGGCTGGAGGTTGCAAGCTGGGCACAGTGGACCTTGTGCTTGGGAAGGCCGCCAAGCTCCTCCACGACGTCCTTGAAGTGAATGTTCTTAGCTTCTTCCAGGGTCTTGCCTTTGGCGAGTGTCGTGGTGACGCTGGTGCTGGCGATGTTTGCTGCGCACCCGAAGCTCTCGAACTTTATGTCCTCAATCACCTCGGTATCGGGATCGACCTTCATGTACAGCTGGACCATGTCGCCGCAGGCGGCGCTCCCCACCTTCGCGGTCACGTCCGCATCTTCGATCCTTCCGGGGTTTCTGGGGTTTTTAAAGTGGTCCAAGACCTTTTCAGTATATCCAAGGTTGCTCATGATCAAGCCTCGACTTTTTATTCCGACTTCGAGCTTGCAGAAGGCACGGGGTCTACGGAACAGGCTGCTATCTTCTCGACGAGCTTTGCCAGAACCTCTGTTCTCATCCCGCCGACGAACTTGATCGAACCGACGACTAGGTGGCCGCCGCCGTTGACGCCGCCAGCCTTGATCTCTTCGCGAAGCTCTCGAACCATCACTGGTATGTTCATCCTGACGCCGCGGCTCCTCAAGACAGCAAAGTCAGGCCCGTACCCGATCGTCACCACGGGCTTTCCGTCGTATTTCTTGCAGAGACGATCGTGAACCTCGCCCGAAGTCTTTCCAGGCGGCGGAAAGGTGAACTTGTGTGCGAAATTCTCGACGTCGAGAACGTTCAATACGGTTCCGTTCGGCAAGGTCTGGGTCTTGACGTGGGAGAAGGAGGCCCGGATCTGCTCTTCTATAGCCTCGTTCGCCTGCTCGCAGAGAAGCTGGACGATATTCCTGTGCCGATCGAGCCTTCCGAGGCACAGGATGTCGTTGACAAGGCCCCTTCCGTCGTTGAACCTCAGCCAGAAAGCCTCGTAATCGAGGGCGAGAGCGATCTTCTTCAGGTCTTCCAGCTTGAACCTGTCCTCGACGAGCTTTATGTACCTTCCAGCCTCGGGAGCCTCGCTCCTGTCGCCGACAGCCGAGACCGCCGGAAAGTGCTTGATCTTCTCCTCGACTTCGGGGTTGATCATCCTCGCGATCTCTGTCGCGATCATCCCCGTGGTGATTCCGAAGTCGCCACCCTGGTGGGCGGGGTTTACGTGAGTTATGAGGTACTTGTCGACGGCCTCGTCGGGGTGGTGGTGGTCGACGACGAGCATGTCCAGGCCGTAGATCTGGGCCTGCTTCATGGCGGGCACGTCCTCCTCGGTTGAGCCATTGTCCATCAGGACTATGAGCGGCATCTTCTGGTCGTGACGGGATTGGTCATCGAGAGCGTAAGTGAGGTCCTTCGTCACGTCCTCAAGCTCGTAGAAGGGGGCTTTCGAGGGGGCTCGCCTGTAGTTGTAGTGCTCGGCGTCGGATCCGCTAACCTCCCTTATCAGTGGAAGGATCGCGGCCTCGATCGCGACCGCAGCGCTCATCCCGTCGGCGTCAGCGTGATGCCTCACCACGATCGGCTTCGATTTAAGGATCGCCCGCTTGATCTCTTTTGCGACCTCTTTCATCTTGGGCTTCAGTTTTGTTATTATCTCGCTTTCCACCAGAAGTGGCAAGTCGTGGGGCTCTGCCCTCTCATCGATCGACTTCTCGATCCGGTCCTTGACGACGGAGGCCTCCCCGCCCCAGAGCTGTTTCATCGACCTGACCTCGATCTGGATCTGGCCGTTCCTTACTGAGACGTCGCCGATCGCTCTCACGATCATCTCGCTATCGATCTCTGGGTAGGCCCGAACACCCGCACGCTCGAAGGCTGCGCAGAAGACGAGGCTGCTCTCGTCGGCCACCGTGAAGATGGTGGGGCCCCCGGTCTGCTTAACCTGGATCACTTCGCCCTCGACGCAGATCATCTTCCCGACGTGTCTTTCGAGTTCATCGACTCTCGTCACTGGAAGCTCCTTTCTGACCTCCAGGGTGTGGTGCTCGCCCACTTCGGCAGGCTCAAGCTCGATGTTGCCGTTCGGGGCGACGTTTCTCACCCGGACGTAGATCTCCTCGCCCACATCGGGCGTTCGTTTCAAAAACTTGTTGTGGGCAAGGCCCCGGACGTGATCGTTCAGGTCCACGAAGGCCCCGAAGTTTGCGATCCCCGATACCTTCCCCTGGTACGTGTCTCCGATCACCAGGTCGTCGGTATCGCAGGCCTTGTCCAGAACGTGAACTACGGGCTTTTTGGCGCAGTTAATACAAAGCTCGCTTTTGGTGGTGAGCTTGACGCCGCATATGGCGCAAAGGTACTCTCGTCCCAGGCCCCCACACTCTTGGCAGGTCTCGGTGACGGGGATTTTGCCCTCGCCCTTGCAGACGGGACATTTGGTCGCCCCCTTGCTCACCAGATCGTCGATCTCGCTGGCAGAGGCCTCGCCAAGGCTGACGGACTCGATCTTGCCATTCCCCTTGCAGTTGGGACAGGCACTCTCTCCCACCGTCGAATAGCCCTTGCCCCCGCATTTCTCGCACAGTTTCATCCCTAAGGGGAAGACTGCCAAGGGATTTATCGGTTTTGGAGGGGACAAGGGGATAAATAGCATCTCGGATCTCTTTCGGACATGCGAGTAGTGGTTCTGCGGCTTGGCCACCGGCCAGAGCGGGACAAGAGGATCACCACCCACGTGGGCCTGGTGGCAAGAGCCTTCGGAGCCGAGGAGATGCTCCTTGCCGGAAGGGACGATAAGCTGGTCGGTGGCCTCGAGGACGTCGTCCTTAGGTGGGGCGGCGACTTTCAGGTGAGGTCCAATGTCAGCTGGAAGCGTGAGGCGAGACTCTGGAAGGAGTCCGGGGGCAAGATCGTCCACCTCACCATGTACGGAACGCCCTTTTCGGAGTCCATCAAGGAGATCCGTCAATCCGAGGCTGTGATGGTGGTGGTGGGGGCAGAGAAGGTCCCACCCGAGATCTACGAGATGGCGGACTGGAACGTGGGCGTCGGAAACCAGCCCCATTCGGAGGTGGCGGCTCTAGCGGTCTTTTTGGACAGGCTCTGGGAGGGCGAGGAGTTGGAGAAAGAATTCGATGGAAAAATCCAGGTCGTCCCAAGCCCCAGGTACAAGACGGTGATCGAAAGGCGAGAGGAAGATGAGGGCTGATCGCCCCTTG
>DUKF01000266.1 GCA_013329455.1 Methanotrichaceae archaeon
AGCGGGGTGCGCTGTTTGACTCCCGGACCGGGGACTGGTCCCACGATGTTTTCTTCCACACCAGCAGGTTGAGCTAAGCCAAGTGGGCATCCTACCATCAAAATGATCATAATCATCAGACCTGTCCTGAAGATCTGAATCCAAAGTCTGCAATTGTCCAAGTGTCCCCTCCAGGCAATTCTAATTTAAAATCCTTTTGATGTTTAACTAGATAAATCTTTTGATTTTCAGAAAGTTTGCGTCACATTCTTATGACGTTATCGGCCTCATCTTAAAGGTTCTTAGCCACATAACCGATTCAATTTTCTCGATATTTATATCATTGCGGATGATTCCACGTAAATTGAAATCCTGCTCAAAAGCTAACGCAATTATGCATTCATTGTTGATCTAAGCGGAGAATCGCGGTATATCGGGGATTTTGAGCGGCAAGTTTGGCAAAGCCGAACTTAGCTAAAAGTGTGGAGAGGTTCGAGGGCCGGAGACCACGAAGTGAACCGCCAGCCCCCCTCCATGCGAATGTATCACAATTTTGTTCCAGATAGAGCCCCAAAGTCACAACAAATACGCTATAGACATATCTAAAATCCGGAAAAAACAACTCCGTTTAGATCCTGGCCATCACCTCAACGGGCTTCGCCTCATGGATCGCCTTCTTCATCCCCCTGATCAGCTCTTCCAGCCCATCGAGGTCGCCCCTTGAGATGAGGTCGACACAGACAGATCCGACGATGGCGGCGTCGGCTCCTGCCCGGACAACCTCGGCCGCCTGCTCCGGCGTCGATATCCCGAAGCCCACGGCCTTGGGCAGATCGGTCGTGACCCTCTGAATCAGGGTTTTTGTGGACGAGAGGACCTCTGACCTGGCCCCGGTCACACCGGACCTGGCCACCAGGTAGAGAAAGCCGCTCGAACTGCTGGCTACGTAGGGTATGCTCTCAGCTGGCGTGTTCGGGGCGACGAGATATATCAGGTCGACATCGGCCTTTCTGCAGGCGGCCCTCAGAGGTCCTGCCTCTTCCGGCGGCAGGTCCGGGACGATGAGGCCTGTAATGCCGCTGGCGGCACAGTCCTCTGCGAACTTATCCAGCCCACGCTGGTAGATCATGTTGTAGTAGCCCATGAAGACGAGGGGGATGTCGGCCTTGACCCTGGAGGCCATCTCGAAATATACGTCGGTGTTCATCCCGGCCTCGATAGCCCTCTGGGCTGCTGCCTGGATCACGGGACCGTCGGCGATCGGGTCCGAGTGGGGAAGGCCAATCTCGACGACGTCGGCTCCAGCTCTTGCCAGAAGCTCCACGATCTCTGGGGTGGATTCGGGCGTCGGATCCCCTGCGCAGATGTAGGCGATGAGAAGCGGCCTGTTTTCGAAGGCCTCGGCGAGCTTCATCTTCCCGCCCTCCTCTCGTGCTCCATGACTGTGGTGAGGTCCTTGTCCCCCCGGCCCGAGAGGTTGATTATCGCAACCTCGCCGAGGGCCTCCGGGTTCTTGAGGGCGTAGCCGACGGCGTGAGACGACTCAAGAGCCGGGATTATCCCTTCGAGCATCGATAGAAGCCTGAACCCCTCAAGGGCGGTCTCGTCATCGGCAATTGCGGGAGTGACCCTGCCGGTTTCGACCAGATGGGCGAGCTCGGGCCCGACCCCCGGATAGTCAAGGCCCGCTGCCACGGAGTAGGACTCCAGGATCTGGCCGTAAGGGTCCTGGAGAATCTTCGTCATGGCGCCGTGGAGGACCCCCTCCTCGCCAACGTTTAGACAGGCTCCGTGGTCTGCGATCTTATCGTCGTGGGATAGGCCTCTTCCACCAGCCTCGACGGCGATCAGTTTAGCGTCATCTTTCAGGAAGCCCGAGAAGATCCCCATGGCGTTGCTTCCGCCCCCGACACAGGCGGCAACGGAGTCGGGAAGCCTTCCCTCGGCCTTCAGAATCTGCTCTCTTGCCTCAGTCCCGATGACGCTTTGAAGCTCTCTTACCATCAGGGGGTAGGGGTGAGCTCCTGCGACAGTTCCCATCAGGTAGTGGGTCTCCTCGTAGCTGCCGGCCCAGTCCCTCATGGCCTCGTTGATCGCGTCTTTGAGGGTTCTCGAGCCCGACTTGACCGGGATCACCTTCGCGCCCATCAGCTCCATCCGGTAGACGTTCATCTTCTGCCGCTCGATGTCCACCTCGCCCATGTAGATCTCGGTCTCAAGCCCCAGGTTCGCCCCGACCATCGCCGCGGCAACGCCATGTTGTCCCGCTCCGGTCTCGGCGATCAGCCTCGTCTTTCCCATCTCCTTTGCGACCAGGGCCTGGCCGAGGACGTTGTTCAGCTTGTGAGCCCCACCGTGGACCAGATCCTCCCTTTTCAGGTAGACCTTCCGCCCGAGCTCTCGCGAAAGAGACCTCGCCTCGTAGAGGGGGGTTGGCCTTCCTGCGTAGTTGGCGAGAAGCCCTTCCAGCTCCCGCCTGAAATCGGGGTCCTCCTTGAGGCGGCCGTAGGCCTCGGTCAACTCCTTTAAGGGTTGCATCAGGGTCTCGGGGACGAACTGCCCACCGTACCTCCCGAACCTGGTATTTGACGTCTCCGTGATATTCATCAACTGTCACCCGCTCCAATGAATGTATGATTTAGTACTTTATTGCATAAATTAGTACATTATATTTAAACCTTGCTCGCCAGTCTCAGGTCAGTCCAGCCTGATAACCTCTCGCATTCCGGCTCATATCCACGAAAAGTTCCAGCAAGGGGGTAGTTCTCTTCAGCGCCAGACCCAAAGAGGCTCAGGACCCACCCTTCCCGTTCAGGGACAGGAGGAGCTCGGGCACTTTCATCAGAGACGTCCCGACGAGAAGGGCGTCGGCCCCGGAGTTCTCCATCCTCACGACGTCCTCCCGAGTGTTGATGCCGCTTTCGGCCACCACGAAAAGCCCCGAGGCCTTCGCCACCGGTCCCAGCCTCTCGAAGGTCTCAAGGCTGACCTCAAGGGTTGCAAGGTTCCTGTTGTTAATCCCAACAATACGGGCATCGGTCCTGAGCGCCATCTCCAGCTCGGCCTCGGTGTGGACCTCCACCAACGGCTCCAGATTTCTGGATAGTGCAGCCTCTACCAGCTCTTCGAGAGGCTGGGAGAAGGCGGCGATTAGGAGGACCAGGTCCGAAGAGACCTCGTCGAGCTGCCTCTCGTCTAGTATGAAGTCCTTTCTAAGGACGGGAATGCTGGTGGCATCTCTCGCGATCCTGGCATTCTCGAGCGATCCGAGGAAGTAGGTCGGCTGGGTGAGAACCGAAATCCCACAGGCCCCCATATCCTCGTAACCTCTGGCGATGTTGGCCACCTCCTGGGGCGATAGGGCTCTTTCCAGGATTCGGGGTTTGATCTCTGCTATGATAGGGCTGATCCCCCTCGACCTCAGAGTCCCTGCCCGAACCGTCAGGTCCCTGGAATCAGTGATCTGCACCCGGGTCTTTGGATCGGCCT
>DUKF01000211.1 GCA_013329455.1 Methanotrichaceae archaeon
GTACATGGAGATGCCACGCTTGCCCTCCAGCTTCTTGGATGCCTCCATGAACTCTCTCTTACGAGCGCTCTGCTCGGGACCCAACCTCTTATATTCGACCTCTTTGCCACCAAGGTCGAAGTCCTTGCCGAACTTCTTGTTCAGAGCCTTTACGAACAGCTTTTTAGTGTGAATCTTTCCCATCTTATCTCACCACCATTTTACTCTGGCCTGAATCCCCACTTGCTTCTGCGCTCCCACATGTGGTGCAGGGTGATCAGTCCCTCGTCGAGGGTCCTCTTCTCTGCAGTGCAGGGTCCACCGAAGGATATGTTGTCGCACCTGAAGATGGTGGTTCTCTTACTGGTTTCTGCTTCGCTCATCGGCTTTCCGGCGTTGACCTTGGCGTCCAGGGGAATGCCGACCTGATCCTTGACGTAGTAGACGTTTCCGTCAGATCCGAGCTCAGTCCTCGACAGCATGTCGAACATCATGCCGTCTTCATCGAGCCTCAGGGAGTGACCGTGAACTGTACAGCCCCTCATTGTAGCGAGAGCTGGGTCGGTCATCTCGGAGTCCATCTGGACCTTTGTGTACTGCTCTATATCTCTCTCTCTGGCCTCGATGATCTGTCGACCGGAGAGGGTTCCTGGGTCGCATCCTCTGCAGTTGATTGCTCCCCAGTAGCTCCTGAAGTAGGGGATGGAAGGAGCGTTGTACATCGAGTCAGTAAACTGGGAGTACCTGATCCGGTCTCCAGCGGCTGCACCGGGGGTGGGCTCTACTAGCTGCCTTATGGGGCAGTCGGGCTCGCCCATCTCGGCCAGAGGTGGGTGGGTGCTGGGGTAGTCTGATCCGGGGGCCCTGTGGCCCATTATGGTTACGATGTCAGCATCGGAGATGTCTCTCAACTTCTCCAGATCGCCAGACATGTGCTTACGTCTGTTCACGCCAACAGACGTAGTGCCTGAATAATATTGGGGTTTGTATGCCATATCCTAAACCTCCTTTGAAAATGTTATGAGTCACCACCTGTATCAGACAAAATGGCCAAGTCTCTCTCCTTCATGGCCTTCGGGTCGACCAGTCCAAGGATCCTCTTGTCCTCCACCTCGCTTCCGTACTTTGCGTAGTCCGAAACGGTCGGCTTGGTGCGAAATATTTGTTTTTTCTTAATACTGAAAGGGAAAGGCAGCATTCGCTCACATACCGCTTTGACCCCTTCAATACGATCCTCGCTCTCCAGCTCCAGCCAGATCCTTCCCACCTTTACTCTGAGCTCAAGCGCCTGATCTCCGAGTTCCAGGAGCATGTTCATATTCTCCTCGATCGGAATGCCCTTTCCCGGACCGTAGGGCACCGTCTTTGGCAGATTGGGACCCTGGATCGTGATCCGGAGGATGCCCCCCGACCTATAGATCTCGTCGAGGAGGCGCTGGGCTGTCGCCGGCTTTAGAAACCTTCGAGGGAAGATCTCAATCTGGACCGGTTTAGTGTCTGATTTAGTGACCATGCATACTCAACCTATCTATACAGCCTCCGCAACTGAGACGATAGGCTCGCGGAATTCCTTGATCTCTCCGTAAACGGCTCCGACCAATCCGGAAGTCATCTCCGGTGTGAACATCTGGGTACCTGCGTCAAGAGCAACTGCCGCGGACACGCAGGGGATGGCGAATCCTCTGGAGTGCCTCGTCACGACGTGGTTGCCGTTGAAGACGCCGGGTCCACCGCCGCCGTAGATGGAGTGGCTGAAGAAGGAGAAACCAACGGCCGTTCCCATGACCTTGCCCCAGTCGCATCCGGGCAGAGCGGTCTCTTTCTCCATTATGTCGTTGAAGTAGAGCAGGGTTGAGGAGACAGCCTGTGCGCCTCTCAGTGCACCACAGTTGACCAGGGTAGCGGCCAGGGTGCCTGCTGCACAGTATGCATTCCACTTGGAGACGTCCTCTGCTTCGTACATGACGAATCCGGAGGGGAGCTTCTCGCCTGCCTTGATGACCCCATCCTCGACGGCCCTCTCGACGACGCTTTGAACGACGGTTCCGATGGTTCCAGTCTTGCCGTTGGCCTTGACCAGGTCATAGACCATGTTGTTGGCGTTCAGCCCCTGGTAAGCGAGGCCGAGCATCTGGTACCGCTCGAAGATGCCCATGGCGTTGCCCATCTCGAAGTTTCCGATTTGCTCGAGGATGGATGACAGAGCAGCGGCGTTCATGGCGTTCCTCTTGGTGATGGCTGCTATGTGGTTTGCCATGATGTTTCTCAGAGCGAAGCCGAGACCTTCATCGTTCTGGGGAATGTTGAGAACAGATGCGATGTTTCCGCCGGACATGGGGACGGTCTGTGGGTACTGACCCCAGACTGCTGCATGGACCATGGGGGCGTCAAACATGTTGGCGTCGAACTCCTGGATAAGCGCCTCTGTGGTGGCGGCTGCGGCTGTGGTCATTCCGACCACGAACTCTGCAGCTACGTCAACCCTGGCCTGGGGTATCTGGACCAGAAGCTGCTTTCCTCCGCCAAGCACCTGAACGTTGGTGTCGTCGCCATCTTCGACCTGTATCAAGTTCTTAATAACGACGGCCAGTGCATCGGCGTTGGCAGTGACGTCGTACTTGAGCTCACGTCCCTTGATCTGCCTACCCTGTCCACCGACCTTTCCGGCCTTCAAAGCGTTCTCAACTCCTGCCAGGTTGACCGCAACGGTCCGCTTGGTCAGGTTGATCAGTTTCTTCATCGCCGCGTTCTTGAGTGGGCTGACGGCGCTCAGGTCAACGTCACTCTTTAAAAGAACGCCACGGTCACTATAGAGGTCTATTTTGTCAGACACGTTCTTTTCCTCCTTTTACCTTTTTAGCAGAAAACTGAACCAAATCGGGACTGCCGGAGCGAACGGTACGATATACTATCCAGTATTACCATACCCGGCAATTATCCTCTCTACTACAGTCTCCCGCCTAGCCCTTCATGGTGACATCGCTACTTAAAGTTTTTGCGCGATACATTTCATAACAATGTATTTATTCGAATATGTTGAAATATGGCCCCCAGAATGGGAGAAATCATGAGGGAAAAACTGCCCAAACAAATAGCTCAAAATAATGAGGATATATTCGATAATATGACCTAAAATGGTAGTTTGGCCAGCTTTGTGGCCAAATAATACTCATATATTAATCTTGCTGTATTCGATCAGAACATCCGATATCAAGTTAAATTTTGAAGAATGAATGCTGGATGTATGTAATTGTGTTACACGAGTTTTACAGTCTCCGACCGTTTGCACATACTCCGGCCGTTTGCACATAATACGTACTATCTGTAAACTGACGGTCGAAAGGTGCCGCGAGGGACGCGCGAAACCCAGAAGGAAATAGAAAGTGAAAATTGTCAATGAAAAAACGCCTGCATAGCACGTATTCTTCTATGCACCCATAAGCGCGATAACTGAAGTCTGCGATAAATACTTATATTATCTCCTGAACTGGCGGAGATTGGATGCATCTCATCATTGCTGAAAAGCACAATGTGGCCAAGCGGATCGCCCACATTCTCGCAGACTCGAAGCCCAAGGTCAAAAGAGTCCACGGGGTCGAGACATTTCATTTTGACGATCGGGTGGTCATGGGCCTCTCCGGCCACATTGTCGGGGTGGACTATCCGCCCGGGTACAACAACTGGCAAAAGGTGGACTACAGAGACCTGATCCACGCCCAGGTGGTGACAACGCCCACCCAGGCGAAGATAGTATCCACCCTTCACGATCTCGGAAAAGATGCAGACCGGATCACCATAGCCACTGATTACGACCGGGAGGGGGAACTGATCGGTGTCGAGGCCTTGAGGATAGCCGAGGAAGTGAACCCAAAGATCAAAGCCGACAGGGTCAGGTTCAGCGCCATAACTAAAGGTGAGATCCTGGACGCTTTCGAGTCACCCGGTGAGGTCGACTTCGATCTCGCCTCCTCGGGGGAGGCGAGGCAAGTTGTGGACCTGATCTGGGGAGCGGCCTTAACCAGATTCATCTCGATCACCGCTGGAAGGCTCGGGAAGGGCTTTCTATCGGTGGGAAGGGTTCAGTCACCGACCCTGGCCCTGATCGTCGATCGGGAGAAGGAGATCCAGGCCTTCGTGTCCCAGCCCTACTGGGAGATCTACGCCGACCTCGAAAAGGACCTCCGGATCAAGCACGCCAATGGCAGGATCTGG
>DUKF01000235.1 GCA_013329455.1 Methanotrichaceae archaeon
AGCGGGGTGCGCTGTTTGACTAATTAAAAATCATTTTTGGAATGATTTATATAAGATCATCTCCTCTCAATTTATTGGAGGGATGAATGGTGCAGACTATGCGTCCGAGACAGCATGATTATGCCAAGCAGATAAACGAATATTTGAAGAACAAAAGTCCTGAAGAACTACTACATTTAGATGGACCGGGAACGGACTCGTTAGCCGCCTGGTTTTTAGGGCCTAAAGCCGAGAATGAGGCACTATTTGCTGGACTGATATTGCAGGGAATCGATGCTAACTGCAATGACAGAAAGGCGTATTTTAAAGACGACCCCCCTTATGTCACAGATCAAAGAAGACTTAGTCCTGAATACATACAAAGTGTAGTAAAAATTGAAACTGAATACCTAAAATTATTGAGTAACCTTAAAGGGTCGGTTCCATTTTTCAGTTACCGATATCAAGCACATATGAATTGGGATCTGACCATACCAGGAATGCTGGGATACTTCTCTGCCATGCTCTACAATCAGAACAACGTGGCAGCTGAAGCATCGCCAGTTACGTCTCACCTCGAAGCCCTGGTTGGAGACGATCTATGCAAAATGCTTGGATTTAAGATTCCAGATCGTAAGGATGAGAACGCCATAAGGCCATGGGGGCATATAACCTGCGACGGATCTGTCGCCAATTTGGAAGCTATGTGGGCAGCGCGCAACTTGAAATATTATCCAGTTTCCGTTGTTGCAGCCTTAAAAAGTGAACCTGGACTTGGGCCGGCAAGATGGATAACTGTTCCTCTTTCTGACGGAAGTCGGCGCCAGCTAATTGACTTGGATACCTGGACCCTTTTAAATCTAGGCATCGATGATGTTCTTAATCTCACTCAGAGGATGGAAAGGGTATATGGGATATCTCCCGAGATTATTTCGAAATCTTTGGACCCATACACCATTCAAAGCTTGGGATTTGATGAATTCAACAGACGCTACATTAAGGATAAGAATATCGAGCAACCCGTGATATTAGGTCCATCTACCAAGCACTATTCATGGCCCAAGAACGCAGCAGTTCTCGGCATAGGTAAGAATAATTTCTTGGATGTTAAAGTGGATTTGGATGCCCGAATGGATATCGATGATCTGCGCTCAAAACTGGACGACTGCCTAAACTTGAAACTGGAACCGAAACATCCTATTTTAATGGTCGTTGTGGTTCTGGGGTCAACAGAAGAAAGCGCGGTCGACCCCCTGGCCAAAGTGATCGCCTTACGAGACGAATACCGAAAAGAAGGGCTGGAATTTGCTATCCACGTCGACGCTGCCTGGGGAGGGTATTTTGCAAGCCTTCTTAGAGGAGTCGATGAAGAAATATATTATCCAAATGAAGTCGATTCCACGCCAGTCCTTGATCTGAGCGAATATGTCAGAGAACAATACGAAGCAATCCCAGAGGCAGAATCTGTCTCCATTGATCCGCATAAGGCCGGTTATATCCCTTATCCTGCAGGAGGTCTTTGCTATCGCAATAAGAGCATGAGGAATCTGGTAGCATTTTTGGCCCCGGAGGTCTATCACGGGGAATCAGTTGATGCCGCCATGGGGGTCTTCGGCATTGAAGGTTCAAAACCGGGAGCTGCTGCAGCAGGAGTCTACTTAAGCCATCGTATAATCCGACCTGATCACAGTGGCTATGGGCAAATACTTGGAAAAGCGCTTTTCAACAGCAAGCGCTTCTATTCGGGGGTTGTTACCCTGGCAATACCCGACAAACCATCCGACGACAAACTAACCGTCGGCTATCCATTCATCGTCGTTCCAGTGCAGCAGATTCCTGCAGAAAGAGAAGACAAGAGCCAGCAGGAAATCGATGATCAGCTGCAATTTATAAAGGATGAAATTGTCGGGAGAGAAAATCGGGAAATAAGCCCAAAAGCCATGGATTTGCTGAAAAAATTGGGATCTGATCAAATCATCATCACGTACGCCTTTAATTTCAAGGAAAAAGATGGCACGCTCAACAAAGACCCCGAAAGAGCAAATAAGTTCAATCATGAGATTTTCAAGCGACTCAGCCTTTCACCCGATCCCGAACACAACAAGAATATTCCGCTCATCATCACCACATCTCAGTTTGAACCTGAAGTTTATGGCGATGAATTCGTGCGCACTTTCATGAAACGTCTGGGTGTCGATGATTCCAAATTGATCACCATGAATTTCTTATCATCGACTACCATGTGTCCATGGCTTACTGATACTGCAAATGGCAACTTTATCCCTGTACTTACAACAGCCCTCAGGAAAACGGTCCTTGAGGTTGTTAGAAAATTCCAAGCATAGCAGTTCGACCAAGTACGGCAGAGGAAGGAATGTTATATGAAAGAAAGATATTTGAAAAGCAAGGCTTCGGCGGGGCTTGTGCCCTCCTGCACGACCATAGCGGTGGGAAAAAAAGCGACCATTGATGGTTCGGTCATCATTGCCCATTCTGACGACGACGTATCCGATGAACGTGTCATCTATGTGCCGGCAAGCGATCCTAACGGCGGCGAACGAAATGTCTACTATGACAATGCAAGTCTGGGTCTGAAGAAGGAATACAACTCTACTGAGCTTCGCCGCTATATCGGCCCAGACCGCGGACCCGGTTATGATACGAAGGATTATCAAAATAGCATTCCTCTTGGCAAAATTCCCCAAGTCGAGCATACATACGCCTATTTTGACTGTAGCTATGGGATCATGAACGAGCACCAGCTCATGATCGGCGAATGCACGTGTGGCGCTAAGGTTCATCCAGAGCCTGACCCCAAAAAGAGGATCTTCTATAGTGCGGAGCTGTCTCGCGTGGCTCTGGAGCGTTGCACAACGTCACGCGAAGCAATCGTGCTTATCGCTTATCTAATCGAGAATTACGGCCTTTATGGAACTGGGGAGACTCTTCTGATTGGTGATACAGAAGAGGCCTGGTTCATGGAGATGTGCGGCTATGATGAAAATGGAGAAGATGGTATTTGGGTCGCAAAGAGAGTTCCAGATAACGGATTTGCCGTTGGAGCCAATCAGTTTCGCATCGACGATGTAGTGTATGAAGGCTCATCGGAGCTGGATATCGACGAGTTCATAGTAAGTGGGAAACTGCCTTTGCCCAACTTCAAAGTATCATCCTTAGGCATTGAGAAAGAACCATTCATCCTTAGAACATCGTCTGATACAATATGTTCTGGGAATCTTTTTAAAGTGTGTGAGGATAAGAAATGGTGGGACCCATCACAGGGGCCATTGTACTGGCTCAAGACCGTAAGCTGGGGTGAATATTTCCATCCCTATTACTCGCTAAGGCGCGTCTGGCGCGCTATTTCCAAAGTTGCCCCAGGATTGAATCTGCCGGCTTGGGTTGAGGACGGCTACACAAGAGCCTACCATTTTTCGGTTGTTCCAGAAAAAAAACTATCTGTAGCAGATGTCGTCGCAGTTTATAGAGATCATTATGAGGGAACGGAGTTCGATCTGACAAGAGGTCGAGCTGGAGGGCCGTTCCATGATCCCACCCGCTATGAAGAAAACCCAGATCAGGGAAATGCATTCAATTTGAATTCATACCATCCCGAAGGCGCCTGGGAGAGACCTCTATCCATCTACCGATGCGGCATGATATCTATCAACCAGGCTCGCGGAGATCTGCCCGATCCTGTCGGAGGTGTTAGCTGGATCGGGCTCGACCGACCTGCTGCCAACTGTCTTATGCCGTTTTTTGTGGGCGTATCACATCTGCCTAAGTGTATTGAGACTATGAACCTGTTGGAATTCGATTTTAATAGCAATGAAAGCGCCTGGTGGGCTTTCAACTTTGTCGCCAATTACGCAACGATCAAGTATTCCTATATGATGGAGGACATCAGGGAAAAGCAGAGAGAAATGGAGAGTGTCGCTTATGAGGAAGTATCTGCTTTTCAACACAAATTCGTAGTGGAATCCGGACCTTCTTATGAAATTTTTGATTTGGATGCGATGTTGGCCAAAAGTTGTGAGGAATATGCCTTACACGTTGTTTCGAGCTGGTGGGACCTGGCGAAGGCGCTCATCGTCAAATACAACGATGGCTGTATCACGACTGTTGATGAGGAAACTCATGATGAGAATATTATGAAAAAAGCAGGCTATCCAAAGCAATGGCTTTGCGATGTGGGCTACTACAGAGGGCCTACTAGTTATCAAAAAAACAAAGATTGAGGGCGATATTTCAGGCCTGCATCTAATCGCAGGCTCTATTTTACATTTTTATATTTGTAATTATGTATATTCACCGCTGGGCTGGGGGATCGAATTCCCTCAGACGTATAAAATCAAAAAAGTTTTTGTAGAAAGGATCGGGAATTATAATCTGGACAAGAAAATCGTGGAGGATAGTTTTGACAGCACCCACATAATCAGAAAGGAGCTTTACGACGAGTTCATCGAAGATGCAAAGAAGGTGGCCCTCACCGCCTACACCGCTCCTGCCTTTGTGAAGTACGAACTGTACAATATGATCGACATCGAAAGGGACATCGCCATGGTTGTGGTCTGGAAGCCGGAGACCACGGTCAAGCAGATCAAAGATTTCGATAAGAAGTGGTTCCTCGAGAAGTATTGATCCTTCGTGGCTGCCCTGCCATCGGCGGTAGCAGCCCTTGAGCGTCTACCTTTGGCGACGCCGGGCTGCCACCCTTAAAAGCGGCCTCGTCTCCGTCGGGGCGAAGATTGGAGCGGCCCGGATATTTGAAGGCACCGCCCCGCACTGACCCAGCGGAAATTCGGCCTCACCGGGCCGACTCGTCGCTTTCAATTATGCCGAAGACGTTCCCTTCAGTATCCCTGCAGTAAGCGAAGTATCCGTAGCCCGGTATCGTCATCTTGTCAGTTATCACCTCGCCACCCTTCTCGGCTACCTTCGCCATGTACTCCTCCAGGGACGGAACCTCCACGGTGTTTGTGGTGCTCTCGTTTGGCCTGTCCCGGATCTTGAGGGCGCCATCGATCCCGGGACCTTCACCGGTTTGGACGAGCCAGTAGTCTACCGGCTCCCACTTCTCTACCTTCCACCCGAATACCTCGGTGTAGAACTTTACGGCACGATCTGGCTTGTCTATGGCGATCTCGAAATGAATTACTCTGGGCATGTAAGGTCTTTTGTTTTTTGAGTCAGATATAGATAACGATCCGCGGTCGAAAGGTCGCGAAGAGGAATGTTATTCCAATTCCTCTTCAAGGATCTCATAAAATTTCTCTTTTGCCTGCCTCTCGATCCACGGCGAATGACCACATTTCTCAAGCAGGACGAACCTGAAGTTATTCAGCACGGCCGAAAGGGGGCGTTCGACACCTTCAGCGGGATGAGGGTCATAGTTGCCATGGATCGCAACCACTGGACACTCGATCCGTTTTCCCAGCTCCAAGATCTTTCCTGTCCTCCTCAATCNNCTCCTTCCAAACGGCTTGAAATACATCCGCCCGAAAATCAACAACTTCGGATTCGCATGCAGCCGGATCGTATGCATCGGCTTTCGAGAATAGTGCCCCCATCCGCGCAAGTGCCGAGTTCTTCTCTCCTGCCTCGAAGTTATCCGAGGTCTCCAAGATTTGAACGATGGACCCGACCTCCGTTCTCTCTTCATCGCTCAGACGGCTCAATCTGGTCTCTGAAATTCTGGCGGCGTACTTCTCTTGGAAGGGACCGCTTCCGACGAGTATCAGTTTTTTGACCATTTTGGGATAACTGGCGGCAAATATGAAACTCAGCCACGCGCCCCAAGAAAAGCCGATCAACGTTGTGGGAAGGTCACCTTCCGTCTCCAAAATCGCCTTCAACTCTTCGACCTGCCCACTAATCGACGTCGCCATTTGGAGCGGTTCCAGGACGCCCCATCTGGTTGAGAGTTCACGCGCCACCGGAGCCATCTCTCCGGCCGCTCCCGGGCCGCCGTGAACGACGGCAACATTGAAGGGCGGCGTTCCGTATCTTCTGAGATTGTCCATATCGATTCCCGACTTTGCTGAAAGTTCACTGAGCCTCTTTCAGATCTGCCAATCGCTTTTGTATGCTCTTTGCCGCCTGTATCCCCGTCGAGAAAGCCGCCTGGAGGTTGTAGCCGCCGGTGTCCCCGTCCACGTCTAGAACCTCGCCAGCGAAGTAAAGCCCCTCGACGAGCTTCGACTCCATCGTCTTCGAGTTGACCTCCAATAGGTCCACCCCGCCCCTGGTCACCATGGCAGAATCAAAGCCGCCGAGCCTCTCGACGACCATGGAAAAGCCAGCCAATTGGTCGCTTAGGGCGATCCTCATATCTCTTGTGAGATGGGCGCATTTCAGGTCTTGAGGAATCCTCGAGATCTCAAGGACCTTGGACGCGAGCCTTGCGGGAAGGTTCAGGTCCGCCAAGATCGACCTCAAGTTTCTGGCACCGTCTTCCCTAATTCTATCAAGAAGCCATCGCTCCAGATCCTCCTTTTTTTTGGCCCCGACGAAAGAGAGTTTCAGGACGTCACCGGCCATTATGAATCTTGATATGTCGAGGATCCCGGGGCCCGAGAGCCCCTCATGGGTGAAGAGAACGTCTCCATGGTGCTCTTTCACCTTTTTGCCCCTAAATATCGAGACCACAGCGTCCGGAAAGGAGATCCCAGCGAGCTTCGAGAAGGGGTAGTCCTTTATCCTGACGGGGACGAGGGCGGGCCCGATCTCGGCGATGGTGTGGCCGAAACTTTTTGCGAAATCGTAGCCGTCGCCGGTCGATCCCGTGGCAGGGTATGAGCGCCCGCCACAGGCTAAGACCAGGAGTCGGGATCTATACGTCTGATCGCCAGTGGCCACCTCGAACTCGTCCCCTGACTTTGTGATCGACGTGACCGTCTGGACGCACTCGATATCGACGTTCTTCGCTCTGCACTCCTCGATCAGAACGTTCAGCACGTCCCGGGACCTCTGAGTTTCAGGGAAGACCTTGCCCCCCTCCTGCCTGATCATGCCCAGATCCCTCTCCTCGAAGAAGGCGACGAGGTCACGGTTCGTAAAGCCCAAAAGAGCCGGGCGGAGGAAACGGCCGTGATCACCGTAGTGATCGAGGAAGGACCTGATATCCCCATCGTGGGTTATGTTGCAACGGCCCGAGCCCGAGACAAGGAGCTTTCGGCCAGGGGATCTCTTCTTCTCCAGGATGAGGACCTTCCTATCCTTCTCAGAGGAGTTCGCAGCGCAGAAGAGCCCGCCAGGGCCCGCTCCGATGACGATCAGATCCCGCACTTCACCGGCCTCCTCATCTGATCCCTCGAATCGCCCTTCATCACACTTTTGAGATCTTTTATCGAGCTTATTCACTTTGATCTCTCAATCACTACCTGCCCCGAATATATGAAAACCCTTCCGAGCCGGCCTCAAGATCTTTCCGACAGAGTCAAGTTAGTTTTTAGTAGTTTGGAAACTCACTGGCCTGAAGCGGAGGAGGGACGACAGATGCCAGCTCGGGTAAGCAAGTTTGAAAGAAACGTAATAGACGCGTTTAAGGGGTCCGTAGAGGACTTTCGCAATGGAAAGATCGAGACGGAAGACGATTTTAAGGCCTCTCTCTATCACCACCTACGGGCGCACACCGATAAAAATAAAATAATGACCATGCTGATAAACCACTCTGTGGGCGACTGCAAACCCGAGATCGCGATATTCAAGGGCGACGAGTGTCTTGTGGTCATCGAGTCGAAGACGATCATAAGAGATGGGGACAAAATAAAACCCTACGATC
>DUKF01000239.1:0-223 GCA_013329455.1 Methanotrichaceae archaeon
ACTTCTGGGACAAGAAGTGGGGTCGCGCCTATTCGAGGCCTGGGGACCAGGTCCAGCCGAAGGTATACGGAAAGCATGTCGTCTACCAGGAGCAGGCTGACGAGGGTTGGTCGATCCACAGCTTCGATCCCAATACCTGGAAAGACAAGGAGGTGGCTGGCGGCTCTGGAGAGATCGATCTCGACTTCGACCAGAGGCTCGCCTGGTTGATCTCGCCGAGCGG
>DUKF01000239.1:304-20884 GCA_013329455.1 Methanotrichaceae archaeon
TGGGTAGTCTGGATGGACAACAGGACCGAGAACCCTGACATCTACCTCTACAACCTGATTGAGAACGTGGAGTGGCCTCTGGCCGCGGGCACGGAGCTAGACATGTACCCGGACATCAGAAACGATGTCGTGGTGTGGATGCACCTCGAGGAGGAGTTCGACGCCTGGGCGATTAGGACCCTGGACATACCCACCGTCAACAGGACCCAGCTGGTGAGAGGTCTATCCGTGCCATCGAGGCCCTCGATAAGCGAGGAGACGCTGGCCTGGGGAGACCTTCCCATAGCCGCCTTCGGGTGGGACGTCCAGAAAAAGCCACTCTACAGCACTGAGGCGAGAGAGGCGATCCCGCCCCGGGGCGATCAGATGAACCCTGACGCTGGCGGGACCCTGGCGGTCTACCAGGACAACCAGAACGGTGACTGGGACGTCTACATGTGGTCTGGCCAGACCCGTAAGCCTGTTTTCTCCGGGCCCGGCGACCAGACCCGCCCCACCACTGACGGGAATCTGATCGTCTGGCAGGACAACAGGAACGGGAACTGGGACCTTTACTCCTACGACCCGGCCACAGGCAAGGTCACCCAGCTAACCTCCGATCCGTCGGACCAGGCGAGACCCCACCTCCGGGATGGGATCCTGGTCTGGCAGGACGACCGAGAGGGCGACTGGGACATTCGAGCAAGAGACCTTTCGACCGGAAAGGAGATGGAGATCTTCACCGGGCCTGGCGACCAGACTGATCCTCGCACCGGCAACGACAAGATCGTCTGGGTGGACGACCGGAAGGGGGACAAGGACGTTTATATGTACGAGATCTACAGGGATTAGTCCAATCGGTCAACAATTGGGGCCATAACTTCCCACTGCGGGTGTTATGGTCCCACCACCGTCCCTCCTGATACCGGTTCGCCGATGGCGGCGGGCGGTTCAGGGAGCAAAGTTTATTTATTCGGCCCTCACTTGTACAGGGCTTAAAAAAGATCGGGGCATCTGACTATCATGCAATTGGAAGAACTTCGTTTTGGCACGGAGCTGCTCAAACGCGGCTTTGCTAAGATGCAGAAGGGTGGCGTCATAATGGACGTCACCACTTCTGAGCAGGCCGTGATCGCAGAGGAGGCTGGGGCCGTGGCGGTCATGGCCCTGCAGGCGGTGCCGGCCGACATAAGGAAGATGGGCGGGGTCGCCAGGATGGCCGACCCAAAGATAACCATGGAGATCATCGATTCGGTCACAATACCGATCATGGCCAAGGTCAGGATCGGACACTTCGCGGAGGCTCAAATCCTGGAGGCGATTGGGGTTGACATGATCGACGAGTCGGAGGTATTGACGCCTGCCGACGAGTTCCACGTTGAAAAGGCCAATTTCACAGTCCCCTTCGTCTGCGGCGCCAGGAATCTGGGCGAGGCCCTCAGAAGGATAAAGGAGGGTGCCGCCATGATCAGGACCAAGGGCGAGGCCGGGACCGGCGACGTTCGAGAAGCCGTGCGTCACATGAGGCTGATCATGGGCCAGATCAGGAGCCTCAAGGGCATGAACGACGACGAGCTGATGAAGGTCGCAAGAGACATCGAGGCCGATTACGAGCTTGTCATCGAGTGCAGGGATATGCAGAGGCTTCCTGTGGTGAACTTCGCTGCTGGAGGTATCGCAACTCCTGCTGATGCGTCGTTGATGATGCAGATGGGGGCGGACGGCGTCTTCGTCGGGTCAGGGGTATTCAAATCCCAAAACCCCGAGTTGATGGCCTTGGCGATCGTGGAAGCGGTGAACAACTACGACAACCCAGAAAAGCTCGTCGAGATCTCCACGGGCCTAGGCGATCCCATGAAGGGGATCGATACCGGGACCCTCCAAGAGGACGAGCTCCTTCAGACCAGGGGTTGGTAGATTAAAGATAGGCGTGGTCGCCTTCCAGGGCGACGTCTCTGAGCATGTCGACGCGATGGAGCGCGCCCTTGGGGGCGAGGGATCGGTGGTAGAGGTCCGAAGCAGAGGGATCGTTCCCGATTGTGATGGTATAGTCCTCCCCGGCGGGGAGAGCACCACCATAAGCAGGCACCTTGCCAGGACCGGCGTAGGCGACGAGGTCCGGGCAGCTGCAAGGTCTGGAGTCCCTCTGATGGCCACCTGTGCAGGCCTTATCGTCATATCCAAAGAGATCGTCGAGGAGACAAGGTTTGAACCCCTCGGCCTTCTGGATGTCAGGGTCATGAGGAACGCCTTCGGGTCTCAGAGGGAGTCCTTCGAGACCGATCTTGATGTGAACGGCTTCGACTCGCCTTACCGCGCTGTCTTCATAAGAGCTCCGGCGATCGTCGGTTGGCACGATGACGTCGATATCTTGGCCCGGATCGAGGATATGGCGGTGGTGGTCAGGCAGGAAAACCTGATGGGGCTTGCCTTCCACCCGGAGCTGACAAATGACCTCAGGTTTCACGAGATCTTTTTGGGGATGATCAAGGAGGTTCGGATTCATGTTAGGCATTGATGAGGAGTTTGTGGAGAAGAGCTTCGAGGAGATGGAGCAAGACATGATAAAGCTCCAGAAAGAATCGGAACGGCTTAAAAAGGATGCAACAGAGCTTCAGAGAAAGTCCGACGATCTGCGAAACCGATCGATCGACCTTCGCTCAGAAGATCTGGCGGCAGCAGAGGAGATGTGGCAGGAGTCCGAGAACATGCGGGCCGAGAGCAAAGAGATGATGAGGCTCGCGGTGGACAACAGCCTCAAGGCCGGAGATATCAAGCACCGTCTCGAGATCCATGACCAGATCGTGGCGGTGGTGGACAGGGCGGACGAGATCTGGAAAGGGGCTATTAGGGCCGGAAGGCCCTGATCCTCACAGGGCCATTTCCGTTTGCAACACCCATATTCGAAACGTCCGTCCCGGGACCACTCATCGCCAGCCAAACTGCTTTTGATGTGGCCAGTTTCTTTGTTTCTTGGGATGCTTTTGAGGTCGCTTCGGCATCCTCATTCTTCTTCTTAACCGATGGGTCTACCTCTTGCTCAGAGATCGGGCGCTTTCAGCGCGAAGCCCACCATTATAATGCCACTGAAGATTATGTCGATCCCGACCAAAAGGCCGATTGCCCATGCTGCAGAGCTGGGCCAAGCGGACCAGATCAGGCCAGCCAGAATTAAGGCCAATATGCCGTTGAAAAGCGGCCAAAACCAGCCGGATATCGGTCTTATTTTCAACGCCAACCCGATGTTGAAGAGACCATCGACAATGAAAAACGCCACCAATATTAGCGTCAGTGTGAGCACGCCTTCTAGTGGGTGGACCAGCATTATGATGCCGGCAACGAGATAGATAATCCCCACCAAGATGCCCAGGATAAATCCCTTCCACTTTCGAGACATAAAAGCGTGGCCGATGTGAATTATACCGCCAATTACCAGAATCGCGCCCACGATCAAGTCGATGCCCAGGGCGACAAACATGGGCAAGCTGATGGCTGCGATGCCCAGGATTATCAGGGCTATGCCCAGCCAGAGGAACCATCCCTTATATTCTCGCAGGATTTCAATATCTTCCAGCTCTCGGCTGCTCTGTCCTTCCAAAGATTCTGCGCTCATTAACTCCCACCTCCATTTCGAAATTGTAGTTCAATTCATCGGCGAAGGATTTCGGCTGCATAATCCGGCTTTAGCCGATGACCAATGGACCCTGACCTTCGTCCTGGAAATTGCCCAGCTGCACTTGGCATATTCCGTCCTGGCGGATCCATCTCTTTCTATCTTAAAATCTAGTAATCATTATGATTAATAATCCTTGCGGCATCCAGAAAAGTGTATCCTGAAGCTTCAAATGTCTCCCATATTTTTCATTTTTCGTTTTATATTCGACATCTGTATGTCATAATATCAACCAGTTAAAGATTCATAGTAGGTATATTATAATCTAAAATAAAGTCAGCAATTCTGGGCTTGGTTGTCCTCATCGTCAAATATAAACAAATCATTTTGATTATAATTGAGGAAGAATTCATATAGTATTAATCATGACGTTGTCGCTTAATGACTTCGATTGCACAACGGTATCGACGTCAGGATAGGAGGAAAACGATGAAAACCAGAAGGATCGCGGTCTTAATAACTTTACTTGTGTTCGCAACAAACGCAGCGATCGCATTCGCTGAAGAGTGCAATAACACATGTACTGCTTATCCCGAATCTTGGAAATCCGCCTGCCCCTCAGGCGAGCGATGCATTACCTTCAAGAACAGCTGTTCCCAGCCAATAAGCCTTTACTATCAAGTTGGCTGTAACGCAGACGGAAAACCAGGCGCACCGACGTGCGATTGTACAGAAGGACCTATGATTGAGGCTGGACAAAGTGTCTACTGGCAGATTGTCGACGCCAACGATCCATCGACATGTGTTCCAATGGTGACGCCCGCGTGTCTTACATCTGGATTGGCTGTTATGGCAAATTATGCTGGGGTGGGTGAGACTTGCACGGCGGGGACCCGCGTGGAGTTCACGGCTGGCAATCATGCAGACCCCTACGGCAAGTTCGATTCGTACGACATCGATGTTGAAAAAAAATGGTATAGTATACCGGTTTCTTTCACGCCCGACGTCAACTGCACGCATACTGATCCTTTGGACTGCCGACCGCTATGGTGCAATAGTAGCGATTGCCCGGACGCTTATCTTACTCCTGAAAAAGGGGGTTGTCCCGACAATCGTTCACCACAAGGAAGCTGTCAAGATACTTTCGGGAACTTTGGAACGCCATCGGGTTTCACAGTTGAGTACTGTCCTGCAGATGGTCAAAGTTGCCAGAAGTGCAGGGTTTGCTAGGTAGCATTACGAGTTTTCTGTAAATTGATGGCAATGGGAATTATTGGCCCTGTATCCAACCTGTCTTGGGAAACCGGAGGAAGCAGGGCCATGATACCCATACAACTCCTGAAAGATTACATTATCGATCAAGAGGATAGACCAAAGCAGCCGCTAACCTGGTTCTTGAATCCTGTAGTGCAGCTCGAAGTGATGCAACAAGTAGGATCAGAACCATATGGGAGAGTTGAATCCCGAAAAGCTCACAGAAATGGCGACTAGACGCCTCAGTTCCGCGAGATATACTTCGAGATGAAGTATTTGACAGATATTCGCGAGGATCTATCGGCGTCTAGTCGCCATTTTCATTCCAAATACTAGTCCTCGAAGGTTATCTTCTTCTGGGTCTCGAAGGTTCCGGTCAGCTGCTGTCTGGCCTTTATTTTCTTGTTGAAGTTTGAGTACTCGGTATTGGTTCCCCATATCCCCTCGAATGCCTGCTGAGTGTTGAAGAGCAAGGTGTTCTCCGACCTGTTAACCGACGATATCGTCCCCGTCTCGCTCTTCTCGAGGGTCGTAGCGTTGAACCGTTCTGTGACGCTGGCTCCCATGCCTCCGTGGAAGTTGGGCGATTGCATGACTTTGAACCCCTTGAGGTAACCCTGGTCGAATACTAGGAGCCGGCAGTCGGTTATGTTGACGATGGGGTTTCCTTTGTTTATGGTCTTCTCGGACTTCATCTCTATCGACCCCCTGCCGTCCAGCTCTTCCTTGTACCGGGCGTTGGACTCTCGGAACTCGTTCTTGATGGAGACGTCACCCCTGCCGATGACTGTGGTGGACTCGACGAAGAGCATCCCGTTCTTCTGGTTTTCGACGGTCTTTCCCCTTCTACCATCTTCTGCAGTCGTTTCCTGGGCGGCGGGCTGCACAGCTTCGTTTTCAGAGGCCGTTCCGGACCAGAAGAGGATGTAGGGGCCATCTTCTGCCCATCTCTCCCCGTCGCTCACCTTGATGAAGACCGCCATGTAGGTCCCCGCTGCCTGGCCGGGAATCTCGTAGCTCCAGTAGCCCTCTTTGAGGTCCCCCTCCTCGAGTTCCATCTTCTGGGAGTTGATCTTGGTTATGTCGGCCAAATCCAGCCTGCTGACAGCGGTGCTTGGGGTGTCCCAAAGCATATCCACGGACTTTATTCCGATGTCGTCAGAAGCGTGCACTGCCACTACCACCGGCGACCAGGTGGTCGGTTCTGGCGGGAACGCCCCCACATCGATTATCCTTGGCGGGTGGTCGACCTCAAGAGTGCTCGGATCACCTATTACAAGCTTGATGTTCTTGGAGGGCGACTTGGATTGGGATGGGCTGTCCAAGCTTAGGCTGCCAGCCGGAGCCGCGGCCTCTGCGTAACCCGGCGAGACCTCCGAGTATCTGTGGCGGCTTGAATATTCCGTCGATGCTTTCGACTCAGCCACCTTTGGCGAGGCCTCCGAGGCCGACCTGGTGTCGGCGTTATCGTAACTGGTGGGGGTTGCAGAACCTGCGAGGGTGGGCAAAATTCCGGCGGGCGAGGTCAGGGCCGAGAAGGGACCGCTGTCGGAAGATGCGTATCCCGCGCTACCGGGCGAAGTCCATGGAGATGAGAGATATGCGGAGGCCGGATCACTGGCCGAATACGCGTACCCCGCGTATCCCGGCGAGATCCACGGAGAGGATAGATAAGAGGAAGACAGCCCCTCAGCCGAGTACGAGTATCCGGCCGTTTCGGGACTGGGTCCGAGAGACGAAAGATTGCCCGAGGTTGGCCCCCCATCCGAATAAGCGTATCCCGCGGTTGTTCCAGGGCCCGTCTCGCTCGTGGCGGGCACAGTTGGCGGCACCTCTGTCGAGAGCGTATATCCCGCCCCTTCCAGGATGGCGTCGTCGGGAGAAAGGGGTGAGGTGTTCGTGTCACCTTCGTGCGTCCCGTACCCAGCCCACTGCGTCGGAGTGCCCGGGAGGCTGGCAGAGGGGGGGGCGCCAGAGTAGGACGCAGGTTCTGATCCGGCGGGCATTGTACTTTCCGATGAAGTCGCATCTGTCGTCTTTGCCGAGCTTTGCTTGTTCAGCCTGATTTTTTCCAGGATCTCCCTCAGGCGGTTCATGAGGCCGGTTATGTTGGAGCTGTCATTTTCTCGAATCTCCGAGGCCCCTGCTTTGCTTTTGTTGACCATTTCTCCAAGGCCGACCTCTTCTTGATATTTGGTCTCGGCCACACCGACCTCACGAGCCTCCTTTGCCACGATCCCGGCCGCACTCGTTGAGGCGCTTTCCGAGACCTCAGCAGGGATGACCTTCTCGTATGGGGGCTGGGGCTCTATCAGCCTCACCTGGAGGATCTCCTGGTCCTTCACCGAAGTCCTGTCCCTGGTGAAACCCTCTGCCGTTATCTCGTCCTCGATCTCCTCAGAGACCTCGATCTCTTTCTCCAGCTTGCGGCTGGAACCTGGGGAGATGTAGTCTATGGTGCCCAGGTGCTCCAGGGACCTGCCCATTATGAAGGTGCTGAAGATGGGGACGTTCCCCTGGTTCTCGACGGTGCAGACTACGTTGACGGTGCTCCCGGGGGTCGTCTCGGGTGGGTCTGCCCTGACGGAAAGCTCGATGTTGGCGGAAACGAGTTTCATCGCCACGTTTTGGGAATCTGTCCAGGTTTTGCCTCTCGAATCGGTTCCCTTTACCTCGAGCCTGAAGGTGGTGTTCGTCTCCGCGAAGAAGTCGATAGTTACGACTTTGAAGTCGCCTGGCTCTAGCCGTCCGATCTTCTCGAGGGTCCCGAGGCTCTTCTCTGAGAGGATCACGTCCTTGAGAAGGTCGTCTCCAGAATTGGTCACAAGACAGCTCAGGTTGAAGACCTTCTCGGGGCAGGCCTCGACTTCGGAGGGCTTGACGTTGAGGCTTATCCCTGGCGAGATCATCCTGATCTCGAAGGCGGCAGTGTCAGAGACCGTCTCGCTTCCCGTGGTTCTGCCCTCGGCCCTGCCCGTGACCTCTCGGCTCCTGTCGGCGAAATATGTGGAGGATATTGGCGTTGAGCCTCCAGCTGCGACGGCCGGAAGCCTGAACTGGCTTGCGCCCTCTCCCTCGAAGGTTACGTCCACGAGATCCGTCTCGCCGGTGTTCCTGATCGTCCAGACCACCTCCACCGCCTCTCCGGGATATGCGGCGGCCTTCCGGGGATCGACGGTGAGGTCCAGACTGGGTTCAAGGAGCTCGAAGTTCAGGGTCTTCGACCTCTGGAGGCGACTGCCGGTCGAATCGATCGCGATTACCCTGACCACGTCTTCGAGGCTCTCGTCGAGGGTCGAGTTTCTCATGAGGGTCCTCGCCTCACCCGGCTCGAGGACTGAGATTTTGCCGATCTCTCCGAGGGCGTCTGCGACCCTCACGTCCGAGAGGGCGTCGTCCCCAGAGTTCTCCAGCCGGACGACGATCGAGACCCTCTGGCCTCGACAGATCTCCTCGGGATCCTTTGAGACCTCGATCTTCAGGTCTGGCGAGACCACCTTTATCTGAAGGAACGCCTCGTCGGTCAGCTTTGATCCATCGGGTCCTGAAGCCAAGGCGGCGGCTGTCAGGTTCAGGGATCCATCTGCCCTCATCGCCCCTTCAAGAGGAAGGCCGTCTCCGGGGGCGAGGTGGGGTGATGTTGCCGTCTTCTCGCCGCATCGAATCTCCACATCGTCCAAGCTTGCGGTCCCCCGGTTCACGGCGGTGCACCTGTACCGGACCATCTCGCCTTTATGGACCTGGGTCCTGTTGACCTGGAGGGTCACCACCAGGTTTGGCGAGCCGGTCTCTGTTTCAGTCTTCGATCCAGTCGAGGTAGTTACGAGGTCTGAGCTTTTGCCAAACTCGAAATCCCCGAAATCGAATCCCATATCAAAGTTTCCAAATCCTGCATCCGAACTGATGTCTTGTAACTCTGGGCCGTCAGCTGACCGGCTCTCTTTTAAGCCGCTGGCTTCTGACGTCGTCCCGAATATGTCAAGGTCGGGGCCGATCTCATCGAAATTCAGTTCCAGGTCCATCTCGTCGAATTGTGTCTCCGTCCCGAACCCCATCGACTCGAAAGTTCTGGAGGACGACTTCGAGGAGCTTGACTTGCTCGTCGGCTGCTGAACTGTGGTGGTGCCGGGTCGAGTTGTGGCGGGCTGGACGATCACCTCTCCAGTGGCCGTTTTTCCCTCCGGCGAGACGGCCGTCACCTCGATCGGCCCGCTGGTGTCCTTGTTCGCGGTCCCGGTCAGACTTTTGGACTCTCCTGGGCCGAGTTGGGGCAGGATGCCGAGGGTATCTCCCCTGCCGTCTTTCAGGGTCACCCGGCTCAGAACTTCCACGCCCTCGTTCTTCAGTCTGTACTCGGTGGTGGCGGGCCGATCCGAACTTGCGGGGGTGTAGATCACGGTGACCGAAAGGTCCGAGCTGACTGTTGAAACCTCAAGCCTCTCTTGATCGGTGGCCGTCTCGCCGCCATCGGCGGTCCCGGTGGCGGTCAAGTCCGTGGAGATGTCTTCGGCGATGGTCAGGGTTCTCGAGTAGGTCTTCGACTCGTCGGGTTTCAGATCTCCCGCTTCGACAGTCCAACCGGGACCGGTGATCTCGACATCTCTCAGGGGCTGAGAGCAGCGGTTGGTGACGGTCATCCTAACCGTCGTCTTCTCTCCGGGCTGCACGGCGTTCGGGTCTGCCCCGACGACGAGTTCGATCTCGGGCGAGGCTGACATTATATTTAGGGTCTGGTCTTCCCACGCCATCGGTTCTGCGAATTCCAGCTCGGGGATAGAAAAGTCATCTTCAGGGAGTCCGACCTGGACGGTGGCCTCGGCCCGGCAGATCTCTTCGCCTCCTGAGTTTGCCACAACCTTCAGTTGGGTGCTGGATTTAAGGGGTGGCGTGGTTCTGGTGAGGTCGAAAGATTCTCCTTTTGGAAGGCGAGCGAGGAACCCCGCCTGGCCGAAGTTGTCCGTGACCGAGATGTCGGTTAAGGCTTCTAGACCTGAATTTTTTAGGTGGAGAGTGTAGGTGACCGAACTTCCATACCCCACCAGCGGCTGATCCAGGTCCAAGCTCAACTCAGCACCGTCTCCGGGGCTGGAGACGAAAGGGATTGAGATAGGAAAAGACCAGGCAGAGGCGGTTGGGAGGAAGACCGAAACTAGGATGAGACCAGCTAGGCAGAACAAATTAACCGCACCGCCCCTTTTGGGGGATTCTATCCAGCACCCACCCTTCATACGCTCCCCCTGAGCAAACGTTTTATTGTTTTCCTTCTATAAAGTAATTTCGGAACAATTAGGCGGTACTGTCATATATATGAATCGATTCTACAACGCGTGATAAGTTATTTTTCATATTAATTGACTGAGAAAATAATTTCTGAGGAGATCTTTTTATAGGTCCACTATGATACAACTCCATGATGGATCCTCTTCTCGCATTCCTCTTGGTGATCCTTCTAATAAGCCTCCTGACGGTGAAAATCGGCCTTTCACCTTTCTTGAGCTTGGTCGTATCGGCTCTCGCCTATGGGGTCCTCACGGGCATGGGTCCGGAATTGATCGGTCACGTCACGGCGGGCCTGGCCCGTATCTTCTCGGCCCTGGCGATAATAGTCTTCTCGGGATCGGTTATCGCCGAGCATCTCAGGCAGTCCCGGGCCGTGGACAGGATCGTTGCCGACCTTCTGGGGCTCGTCGGCCGAAAAAAGGGGATGCTGGCCTCGGGCCTATCTGGATACCTGGTCACCCTCCCGACGATGTGCTCTATGACCTCTTATCTGATCTTGGACCCGGTGGTCGGGGGGATGGGGAAAAAGGCCGAGAAGTCGGGAAGGAGGTTCCAGTTTGCGGCAGCGGTCTTCTCGGTGATCTCCTTCAACCTGGTATACCCATCGCCGGTGATGATCACCCTCACCGAATCGCTGGAAGTGCCTCCTGTTGAGGCGCTGAAGTTCGGCCTTTCCCTATCTCTTCTCCTTTTCATCCCGGCATTTGTCTACCTGGGACGCCTTCCGATCGTCGAGAAGGACGTCCCGGTCGAGACGGGTCCCCTGCCACCGAGGCTTCTTTCATGGGCGCCTTTGACTCTGCCCCTGGCCCTGATCCTTGCAGGCCTCCTCTTTCCCGCGGCTTGGCTGGTGGGGTCTCCCAACGTCGCCCTGCTCATCGGGGCGCTCCTCTCGGCGGCACTAGCCCGAAATGAGGCTGGTGAGATGATCAAGAAGGCCACCAAGAGGGCGGGTATTATAATCTTTGATTTATGTGGGGCTGGAGCTTTCGGGTACGTGATCGCCCAGGGCGGACTCGGACCCGAGCTTGACGCCAGCTTCGGTCCGATGGTCCCGACGGTGCTTCTCCCCTTTTTGGTTGCTTCCTTGATCCAGCTGGCCCAGGGGTCGAGGGTGGTGACGGTGGTGATCGCTGCCGAGATAATGAAGGGCTACCCGCTGGAGCCCGTAACCCTCCTGTTCCTGATCTCGGCAGGGGCTTTCGTTCTTTCCAGCGTCAGCGATCCCTACTTCTGGCTGGTGAAGGAGACGACGGATTCCGATCTGAGGGATACCCTCATCGGGTACACCCTTCCCCTCTCCCTTTGCGGCCTTTTGGTCTTCGCAGCGACCGTCCTTCGCTGGCTCTTTTTCGTATGACTTCTTATTCTTCCTCTTCTTCTTGTCCGATTTCTGAACTTGCCCCTCCATCGGATCGGGATATCTGAGCGTGGGCAGACCTCACCGCCTCCAGGATTTCCTCGCGGTCTTGTGAGAAATGGAGGTGCGAGGGGCACCGACAGTCGGTGCAGCCGAAATTCTTGACAAAAAGAAGCCGTTCACCTATCTTTCGGGCGATGGGACACTCGAAATCCTCCTCGGTCTTCGTTGTCACCACCTTCACCAGGGTCGAATGGGGGAGGAGGCGGTCGATGTGCCACCTTTGGGTGGAGTTCGTTCCCTCCATCACCGACAGGTGTCGTTCGATCCTTTTCAGGCCGCCGGGGCCCCGGGCGGAGCCGGTGTAGGCGTAGTAACCGGCCTTGAAGTGAACCTGTCCGAGGGATCCAACCTCTAAGTCCCTGTCAGCCCCGAGCCGGAGAACGAGGGTATAAATGCCTTTTTCCATCGTAAGTGAATTGAATTTGGGGGTATTTCAGGGTTGGGCGTCAGACCCGATCCAGGTCGTCCAGAATCTCTCGAAGTCGCCTGTTCACTTCGGCGGTGATGTGACTTTCGAGGTCGCAGTTTTCTAGGTTGTCGTGTATCGCCGTCCCCACGATTACACCCTTGAGAAAAGCGAGTCTTTGGTCCTCCTCGACGGAGTTGAGCACCCTGTTGAGGTACCTCTGGAGGGTGGTGCCGGGGACGCTCCTGTAGGCGTTCAGCTCGTCGGTCACCAGGAGGACTTCGTCGTCCTCGAATCCGGCCACGTCCAGGAAGGTCCGGAAGTCGCGCTTCTCATCTTGATGCACCGACGTCTGGAAATCGTGCTCTTCATATTGATACATGGCTTCACCTTCGGTGTTCGATGGAGGGTGGCTGGAGTTTGCGGGAAACTATTTATCTTGTACGCTTCAACTCTGCCTGGAACGGTGCAATTCAGCACTCATGGCAGTGCTCCTTTGTGGTTTCGCATCGTAACCTTGGCGGGGGTTGCCAAGTGGCCAAAGGCGCGGGACTTAAGATCCCGTCTCGTAGGAGTTCGCGGGTTCGACTCCCGTTCCCCGCACTTTTTCGCTTCGTCGTACTTTTTCTGGGTGTGCTGGTGGGGGCCGTGCAAAACACGTTTTAATGGTAATAATCTTTGCAGAAAGTTGAATTTCAATCCATTTTACCTACACATTTCCTATTAAAAATCACGCTAAGTCGGTAAATAAATCTTTTCACGGGTTTGTGAAATGCTGGAAGCAGATGAGAATCGCGAATGGTCCGGGCGAGGTCGCGACCTTTGATACGATCGAAGACCCCAAAATGGCAGAACCTATGTATTTATACCATTTAGATGTTAATAATGGCTGATTTTAAGATCAGTTCCCTTTGGTGTTGCCATCAAAGCCGTCAATTTTGTGCAACTCCAAAGATCTACAACGTAAAATCAAAAACTTTTCCTCGTCGGAACTATCATTTTAAGGATTTTGTTTCGACTACATCTTATCAAAACACTTTTATTTATTGAGTTACAGGTTATTCGTTTATGGGGTCTCGTTGCATATCGTTTTTGAATTATTGGGTCCATGCTTTATGTTCATGTATTCGCATATGTTTTGTTCGCTATTCTCTAAAATATTCTGACATGGTATGTACGAGAATGCATAAATATATATTAATATGAATATAATGCTGCGGTATAGCAATATTGTCGTCTCCCCGAAAACTATATCTACTGGCCACAGGTCATAGCGTTGCTATACTCTAGCAAAATTGCGGCCATGGTACTGGGGTGATTTTTCCCCATCTGGGCAGGAGGGATAGCCGTGCTAATAGTAAGTGGAATTGGTAGCTATAGATATCGTCTCAATTGCCTATTTATATTATTATTATTTATATCATGTGTGACTGTGTCCGTTTCTGATGCAGACGATTGGCCTGCTTGTAAATTCCATTATAATGCAAGTTATTTTGGGATGGATGTTGTCTACTTGGCGAATGAGGCCGGTGCATCGCTTCCCCTCTGCGAAAATCCCATCGGACCGAAGGCTGAGTCGGTCCCGGTGCATACAGAGTACACTGCATCGCTAAACATCACCAAGACTGCTAACATCTCAGGACCAGTCGGATCCGGCGAACAGATCAAGTATGAGATCATGATCTGCAACACCGGTGATGTCAACGTCACAGACGTCAAAGTCTATGACGACCTTTTAGATGGCAGCCCGTTCACGATTCCTGGAACACTGGTTCCCGGCCAGTGCGAGAATGTGACCGACTTCCTGATCTACGCCGTGACCGACAACGACCTTTGCAATGGTTCGATCGTGAACGTTGCTAAGGCTAGCGCTTACGATTATTGCTGTAACACGATAACCGCAACAGACGCCGGCCCGATGATACTGACAGATTTTGACGCTTCCTTCGAGATCAACAAGACCGCCAACGTCTCAGTTGCGACCGTTGGCGAGGTGATTGGCTACACAGTCATCGTCAATAACACTGGAAACGTTACGATCCAACAGTTGAAGCTCGAAGATGATATCACTGGCGAAATCTGGAACGTATCACCCCTCGCCCAAGGCGAAAATGAAACTCTTTACACGAGCTACACCGTAAAACAGCCTGACCTCGGAAGTCCGATCACCAACACTTTGTTTGCCACAAGTTACGTCGGACCATGCGGACCCGTAGACGTTTACGAGTCTGTCGAAGCGACGGTGGAGACCGACTACACCGCCGATCTCGTCGTCACCAAGACCGCAGACTACGGCCCCTGCCCCGCCAACCCAGCGGGACCCGGGACCAACATAACTTACAAGATCAACGTCACCAACACGGGTGACGTCAACCTGACCTCGGTCAGGATAACCGACCCGATGCTCGGCCTCAACGGATACCTGTTGACCAATCTTCTCGAGCCTGGCAGGTCTGTGGAGGCGACATTCTACCTCCGCGTCAACGAGTCCGAGCTTTGCGAGCCGATCAACAACACCGTCGTGGCCAATGCAACGGTTCTCTTCGATAGACTAGACGTTTTCCTGAATAAGAATCAGGATGCTGAATACGTCAACGATACGGACTCGTGGTGTGTGCCCACCAGCTACGATGCGCACCTGAGCATCGAAAAGATCGCCAACAGGACAGAGGCGGGGTTTAACGACGTGATCGGCTACGATATCACCGTCAGAAACATCGGGAACGTGAACATCACCAACCTGTCGATCGAGGACGACCTCACACAGCCCGGAAACTGGAACGTCCCCCTTCTGGCACCTGGCGAGAATACAACCGTGCACGCGACCTACACGGTGACTCAGGAGGATGTCGAAAAAGGGTTGATCAAGAACACGGCGAAGGTCGTCGGCCTTGGACCGTGTGGTCCGGTCGATCCCACAAACGCATCGAGGGTGGTGAACGTCACCCGCGGATTCCTGATCGAGGTTAACAAGACCGCCCTCCAGAAGACCGTCAAGCGCGGCGAGACAATCGATTATCTGATTCAGGTGAGATCCGGCACCGGTCTGACGCTGCACAACGTCGTGATCAAGGATGTTTTCAACAGACTGGTCGAGTTCGTCTCGGCATCGCCGATGCCCGACGCCGACGGAATATGGAGACTCCCAAAAGTCGTCCTCAAAGGCGATGGATCTTGGGTGACCGTAATAACGCTGAAGGTTAAGGTCCCAGAGGCCCAAGACTTCGAGTTCGGCATGGACCAGGGTGTCGTTGGAGAAGGGTTCGTGAGAGTTGCCAACGACTACAGCACGTCCTTCGAGTCCTACACGATAAAAAACTGTGTCTACGTTACCTCTGAGGAGGCCGGAGATTCGGTCTTCTCAGACTGCGAAAGCGTGGCCGTTTCGTACGATCCCGGAACAGAGCTATCCACCCGGGAACACGGGTCAGGCCTGTACGAGAGCGAAGAGCAGGTCGAGATGAGGACCGAGAACAAGTCGATCTCGATGGACAAGGACATGGCCGCCACCGACAAGTCGACGACCCTGGGCCTCTACAACAACCGGATCGTCGAGTACTCGTCGAAATGGACCGAGGAGGCCAATGCTAAGAACCGGGTGACTGGCGCTTCGATGAGCGAGCAATACCGGTATGCGACATCTATCGACCGCGAGTCGAGGATGTTCCTCGACAAGAACGAGTCTGTGATGGAGATTGATTCCGAGTTCGACGGGATGGGACACATCGGTTTCCTCAAGATGCCCTCCGATTCCTCGACGCCTCAAACAACGCTCCTCTTCGAGGCCCGTGAGGACTACACTGGCAGCTTCAAAATCCTGGAGAAGGTTGACGAGTACGGATCGAGCGTGAAATCCGAGAAAGCGACCTCGGGTGTTGGGCTCGCCGCCGTGGACAAGCGGGTCAAGGACTGTCAGAGGAGCTACGAGTCGGGCACGGGAGTCTACGACTCTGAAGAGCTCATAGAAACCAACACCAACTACATCGCAAAGGACATAAGCCTCGTCCAAGCGCCTATGAACCAAAGCCTCACGGGCGACGTCTCGATCGACGCCTCTCAGAAGTGGAAAGAGGGGATGTACTCCAAGACTCCGGAGACAAGCTATATCGGCGAGGAGTACACTAGCATAACGAGCCTTGACACGGAGACGGTGGCCCTCGGCCTCAACGAGATGGACACCGAAGCCGAGTTCTCAGGGAAGGCAAGGTACAGGGCCGTTCTCAGAGATGAGGTCGACTTCGACGAGCAGTACGAAGGCGACTACTCGGTGGAGAGGAGGATCCTCTTCACTGGAGTTCCCAAATACGACAGGCCTCATCTGAACGTGACCAAGACCCTCGACGGGATCGCCGAGGAGACGATAATCGGCGCCAAGGATACGACCCTGGCAGGCGAGAGCCGTGAGAAGGTCATAAAGGTGGTGACCTACACCATCACCATCGAGAACGATGGCAACAGGGCGCTTGGGCCCGTTTACGTCAGGGACCTCTTCCCGCCGAAGGCGGCTTTCGTCAGCGCCTCGGTGAGGCCCATGGATCTGACCGAAACGTATGCCAACTGGACCTTGACACATCTCGCCATCGGTGATGTTTCCACTATCGTTCTGAACCTGGACGTGACTGAGCACGCTCCAGACGAGCTGGTCAACAGGGTCGAGGTCTGTGGCGGCTACGGTGACGAATGGGTCTGCGCTTACAACTTCAGCGCTATGGAGATCGATTGGTTAACATGCTGCCTGAACGAGACCGTCTCCGTCACGAAGACTGCGGAGATCGACCAGGAGAACCCGAACGTCGTCTGGTACAGGGTCGACATCAAGAACTGGGCTGACGTGACCAGGGTCGCCACGGTGACCGATTCGTTGCCTGCAGGCATGGTCCTGCTCGACACCACAGTTCCCTTCGCATCGTACGAGAAAAACACCATCGTCTGGAACATAGTTGAGAACGGGCCCTATGAGACGGCGACGATCGCCTACAGGGTCGAGGCCCAGCGAGCTGGAAGGTTTACGAACTCCGTCGAAGTGGATGCAAGATCGGTCGACGGACCCGTGGTCCAGCCGGTGTACGCAAACTCGGTAATCGACGTCGGCGTGGTTGAAGAATGTGAGACCACTTCATGCACCGAATGGCAGCCTCCCAACTGGGATTTCGAGTATGTCGGTTACACTGCAGATTTGAGCTGTGAAGAATTGACATGAAACGAAAACTGCGGCCTTGCGCTGTGAACGGGCGCTCGGCCTTAACATCTTTTTTAGCAATGTCTGTGGATCTTTTTTGTTATTTTCCATCCAGATTCCACTCGTCATCGATCGATCTTCGATTATCCTGTGATCGTTCGGATCCCTTCAATCTGAGCAAAAATAAATCTCAAGAGAACGGCGACATGGGTGGAGGAAAGATGGCTTCAGATCACCAGGGCTCAAAGGGCGGTCAAAAAGCCCACAAGAGCGTCGGTCACGAATCTCACGAGAAGGGACGTCAAGGCGGTCATAAGAAGGGAGGTCAACATGCCCAGATGCTTCAGGACTTCCGCGGGACGTCGTATCGATAATCAGGTTATCCAAGAAGACCTACTCAAAGATGTTCCAGAACCGCTCTGGGCCACGGGGTACAACGCCTTCGCCATACCCTTGGCGGCAGGGGTTCTTTCGGCTATGGGATCCTCCTCAGCCCGGCGGTGGGGGCGGTCCTGATGAGCCTATAGCACCGTGATCGTCGCCGTGAACGCAAAGCTTCTCAGGATGGACTGAGGGTTTGAGCTGGACTGAAGGACGAGATGGATAGAAGACCGAAGATCGAGACCCTGGGCGTCTCGGCCTCTCTGGCAGATCGGGACCCAGGCTACATGTGCCCCTCGAACCTCTTTTTGACGAGGGCCGAGTGGACGTAGTTTATCATGGTGACGTAATCGAAGATCGGGAGGTCGACGGCTTCCTGGATCGCTCTCCCGTAAGGAGGAAGGCAGCTGCACTCCAGGAGGAGGGCCCCGACCTTCGGCTCCTCTTTGATCATCTTTTTGGCGACCAAGACCGCCTCCCGTTCGATTCCCTTGGAGTCGAGGATCCCCACCTCTTCGATCACGGCCTTTGAGAAACTTTCCTGGTCTTCCATTCCCCTTATCACCAGGTTATCGCCCGGCTCGACCCCCACGGCCTTGAGCAGCGTCTCGTCGAGGCTCCTTGAGTCGGCGGTGATGATCCCCACCTTTCGGTCGGGTCTGAGGATGCCGGATATGAAGGGGATCTGAAGGAGGCTTGATAGGAAGACTGGGATCTCCAGCCGAGCGGCAAGCTTCCTCTGATGAAGGGCGAGAAATCCGCAGTCTCCCGAAACGGCTCTGACCCCCTGGCCGGCCAGCTCCTCTGCCGCAGCGAGGAGCGGCTCAAAGGCCGTCGGGTCTTTTCCCAGGACCCGGTTCGTCGTCAGACCCTCCACTTTCTGGAAACGCACCGGAAAGTCGTAGGTGGTGGCGTTGGCGACGTCCCCTGGCATGAAGGGGGTGAAGCAGTCCAAAAGGAGTATTCCAATGGCTTCGCCGTAGCTGGCCTGGCCGGGTCTGGCTTTGTAGATCGTCTTATCACCTCAATCCGATCTACTCTATCCGGCCGCAGCAGAAGATATTAACGGAAGGGCAGTCGATCAACGGCCGATCAACATGACCGAATTTGCCCTGAGGAAAGCGGCCAGGGAGGACGTGCCCTCTCTCGTCAGGCTCTGCAAAGAGACGATCTATGAGGTTTACGGCCCCATTCTTTCCGCAGAAGCTTTGGGCCCTTGGGTCGAAGGCAACGCCGCCGAGGCCCTAATAGAAGAGCAGTGGCCGAGGATGATCGTGGCCGAGATAGGCGTCGGCGGCGAGGTGGTAGGGGTGGCGGCGGCGTCTGAAGACGCAGTTGATCTTTTGTGGGTCCACCCCTCTCATCACAGAGAGGGGATAGGGACCGCTCTTTTGGGGCGCGTGGAGGCCGAACTGCAGAAGAAGGGGCACCGGACGGTAAAGCTGAGCTGTTTCAGCCAGAACCCTAGAGCGATGAGCTTCTACCTGAAAAGGGGGTGGGCCGTCGCGGGCGAGGGGAGGAACGAGGAGGCTGGGGCCCCTGAGACGAGGATGGTCAAAAGCCTGATCGAGGAAGATAGACAGGGCGATACGATGAAAATGAGGCTGTGCTGATCTCAAGATGACCGGGTACGAATTCTCTTTTTCTCCCATCTTTATATCGACCCATTCGATCTACTTTTCGATCAGCTCTCCTTTCAAGACCGTCATCGAGATCTGCCATACAGGTTTGCGGGATGGCCAAGGTGCCGGCAGATTGTGTCTCAAGGACGGATTACCTCAAGTATGATGGTGGCATCGACACTTCCAGCCTCGTTCTCAGCGATCAGGTGGTAAGTGGTTGTCTCAGAGGGAGATACCTGCTTTGTACCGGTTGGATCTACCCGCCCCACCGGCTCTATTGCCACTCGTGTGACGTCACGGACGCTCCATCCCAGGGTGGCGCTCTCACCGATGTGAATGCCCGCTGGATTTGATTCAAAATATTCGATCGTTGGAATCTTTTCTTCAGTTTCAGTGATCTCTTCAACGATCACTTCGACGACGGCCTCGACTCTTCCAGCCTCGTTCTCAGCGATCAGGATGTAAGCGGTGGTTTCTGGGGGCGATAGACGTCTGGTTCCAGTCAAATCCACGCTTCCAATCTCAGGCACTATCGTCGCTCGTGAGGCCCCAGAGACTGCCCATCTCAACGTCGAGGCTTCCCCTGGATTGATTCTGGCCGGGTCGGAATCGAACTGCTCGATCTTCGGAAGTTCAATTTGTGGGCCGTCCGGTTCGTCTCCATCAAAAACGCCCATCGAATCGAGTATGACCAATAGTCCTCCGATGGCCGTAATTACTGCGGCGATCCCCGTCAGGATGCCCGGCAAAGTATTCCAGAAAGATTTTTTGTCGTTGTCGCCACCGTTCATGGGTTTCACCTCATCTGCGATTTACAGACTTGACGGGACAAGCACGGTCACTGTTGGCATATCCTGCCGAGAATTTCGTTTGGATTTTACAGGCACCGTTTGTATGTAAATTTATATCCTCGAAGGTCCTATTCTCCTCTGATTTACTTAATCTTTTTCTCGAAGTTCTCGACGGATGTTCTCATCTCTGGAGATTCGGTCAAGGATCAAGTTCCGTGTCCATCAGACCGAATCACGTGATGAGCGGCGTCTTCTTCCCATCTCCTTATCTCTCTATTTCTCTATCAGCTCTCCTTTCAGGACTGTCACGGCTTCGCCGCCGATGCCGACGCGCTTTCCATCCTCGCCCACTCGGACGCGGACGACGCCGCCCCGGTCCGAGGCCTGATAGGCGACGAGTTCGGTTTTTCCAAGCTTTTCGGCCCAGTAGGGTCCGAGACAGCAGTGGGCTGAGCCGGTCGCCGGGTCCTCGTCGATCCCCAAGGCCGGAGCAAAGAATCTGGAGACGAAGTCGTAATCTGGAGAGTCGCTGGGGCAGGTCACGATCACTCCGCGGACCTGGAGCTTTTTCAGAAGGTTGAAGTTTGGCCGAAGCATGCGCAGGGTCTCTTCAGAATCCAACTCCACCAGGAGGTCGAACCTGTTGTCGCCG
>DUKF01000011.1 GCA_013329455.1 Methanotrichaceae archaeon
TTCCTGGCTGAGAAGTACTTCGCCGGATACAACGATGACACTGACTTCACCGATGAGTTCAGCGTCATAAACGAGGGCGAGCTGAGAAAGGTCCTCATAGACGACGACGAGTCCTACACGGTTCGCAGCGGCGCCACCTTCCCATTAAAGGAGGGGTACGAGCTTCGGATAAAGGAAGTAGACCTTGACGGAAATAAAGTCTACATGTCCATCACCAAGGACGGAGAGGAGGTCGACAGCAAAGTCATCGAGCCCGGAAGCTCCGTGACAAGCTCCACCTTCACCTACGACGATGCGATCGGAAGCGAGGACGTGCCGATAATCGCGGTCCACGTCCAGAGTGTCTTCCGGGGCAGGGAGGAGGATCTCGCAACGGTTGAGGGAATCTTCCAGGTATCCGACAAGGCCAGATCCATCGAGGAGGGCGAAACCTACGGCAAGATGGAGATCGACAGCGTCTCTGACAGCGGAATCGAGATGGTGAACGACGGCTCCTTCAGCCTCGGCAAGGGCAAAACCATCTCCATCATGGAGAACATGAAGTTCAGGGTGTCCGACAGCGACACAAAGCTCGTCGTCCCCGTGGTCGAGGTCAGGGCTGAGGTCAAGCCCATGAGGATCGATTTCCCGGAGGTGACGGTTGGAACTCCAACCGAGGTAATGGTGACCTCTGACGGAAAGCCGGTCATCGGCGCCCTCATCACCATCAACGGGGATGAGGCCGGGACCACCGACACCGACGGGATATACCTATACTCGCCAAAGGTTGCGGGCAGCTTTGACATCGAGGCCAAGAAGGATGAGTACACCGATGTCAAGGGGGTAATCGTCGTCAACGACATCCTGGAGGAGAGGGTGCTCGCCATCAGCTCGCCTCAGGAGGTCATGAAAGGTGAAAGCTTCGTGATCAAGGCCACCATCGGCCTCGACTTGAGGCCCGTGGAGGGTGCTGATATCGCCTTCGATGACGCCAGTATCGGTTTGACCGACAGCCGCGGTACGGTATCCTATGCATCTGACGCTGTGGGCAGCCACACCATCACGGCTACCAAGGAAGGACACGAGAGCGGCTCAAGAAAGATCGTGGTTGTAACGCCGATCGAGATAACGGGCCTTGAGATGCCCGAGACTGCGAGAGCCGGCAAGACGGTCAAGATCACCGTCACAGCCGAGAACAGGGGATCGGTCAGCGATAACACCACGGTGGAACTGAAGGTCAACGGAAATCCCGAGGGCTCGATGGATCTCACCGTCGGTGCCGCCGAGATTGAATCTGCGACCTTCGAGTATAAGCCGGAAGAGCCTGGTCTTTACACGGTAGAGGTCAGCGGAATCCAGAGGACCCTGACGGTGGAGGAGAAGAGCAACATCGGCATGATCGCCGGAATTCTGGTGCTCTTATTCGCCATCGGCGGTGGGGCTTATCTCTATTCAACCGGCAAACTGAACGAGATTCTGGGGCAGATCAAGAATCGCTGATCCTGTCCCAAAAACCTCTATTTTTTTTTCGTTTATACCAAAAAATCGGGCCCAGGCGCTCGACTCATCCTGAAGATCGAAAGGGTTCAGGGAATGATTGATATACCGTGGCGGATTCTCTCACGACACCGTGTAGCATATCGGTTTCGGCCGATAAAAATTTCAGGATCGTATTCACATGAACTTCTGGCAACCCAAGATCGAGACGATGAAAAAATCAGATCTTCAGGATCTGCAGCAAAGACGCCTGAAGGATACCGTGAAGAGAGCCTACGAGAATGTGCCCTTCTACCATCAGAAGATGAAAGATCTCGGGATGACGCCCCGGGACTTAACGAGCCTCGATGATGCGAGAGCCCTTCCGGAGACGAGAAAGGCCGATCTTCGAGATAACTACCCCTTCGGCCTCTTTGCCGTTCCCGAGAGCGAGGTCGTGAGGGTTCACGCCTCTTCAGGGACCACGGGAAAGCCGACGGTCGTCGGCTACACCGCGAAAGATATAGAGACCTGGTCGGACATGGTGGCCAGGGACATGGTGATGGTCGGCTGTACAAAAGAGGACGTATTCCAGAACGCCGTGAACTACGGATTTTTCACAGGGGGCCTGGGCATCCACTACGGGATCGAGCGGATGGGGGCGATGGCGGTTCCGAGCGGCACGGGGAACACCAAACGTCAGATCGAGATTATGATCGACTTTGGCGTTACGGCCCTTCACTGTACCCCCTCTTACGCCCTCTACCTCGCCGAGACGGTATTGGATATGGGTGTCGTCGACGATCTGAAGCTGAAGATCGGCTGCTTCGGAGCCGAGCCCTGGTCTAACGAGGCTCGCTCAGAGCTTGAGAATATGCTGAATATCAAGGCCTATGATTCCTACGGTCTCTCGGAGATGTTCGGGCCGGGCGTCGCTTTCGAGTGCCAGGAGCAAAACGGCCTCCACATCTGGGAGGACCACTTTTTGGTGGAGATCGTCGATTCCGAAGGTGAGCTGTGCGCTCCCGGCGAGCGGGGCGAACTGGTCCTGACTTCCCTCACCAAAGAGGCGATGCCCCTCATCAGGTACCACACGGGAGACGTCACCTACATGATGGAGGAGGACTGCCCGTGCGGCAGAACGAGCGTCAAGCTCCACCGGTTCCTCGGGCGGGCCGACGACATGCTGGTCGTGAGAGGGATCAACGTATTCCCGAGCCAGATCGAGGACGTACTCCTCAAGATGCCCGAGATCGGGGACTACTTCCAGGTGGTCGTGGACAGGAAGAGGCACGGCCTCGACGAGATCGCGATCAAGGTGGAGATGAGCAACGGTGCCTTCACCGGAGAGCTGAGCGACCTTGCAAAGCTCCAGAAGAAGGTGGAAGGCGATCTGAAATCGGTGATGAAGATCAGGTCCAGGATCGAGCTGGTGGAGAAGGGGAGCCTCCCCAGGACAGAGGGCAAATCCAAGAAGATCGTGGATTTGAGGGATATCTAGGTTCGGTCCAGAGGGGGGCCTTTAAGAGACCCCCTTTATGGCCCAGGCTCGTCCAGCTTCTCTTTTACCCTTTCGTTCAGCCTCTCCAACATCCCTTTCATCCTCTCGGAGTTGTCGCAGTGCGAGCCGGTCTTGGGGCTGCAGACCGAGATGGCGTCCATCACCCGATCTGCCAAACGAAATTGCTCCATCTCCTCAAGCTCCATCAACAGGTCCGACATCTTCCGGTTGAACTCCCTGCACTTCTCAGCGTCGCATATCGCGTCTCCGTGAAGGCGGCGGAGGCTCTCGACCTCTTTCAAGAGATCTTCCCATCGTACCCTCTCGGTCATCTCATGATCTATTGGCGCCTTCGGATCGATGCGATCTCCTCCTCGATGCTCCTCGCGCCGAGATTATCATCAATCTCTATCAGGAGGCTTGGAGGTATAATCCTGCCCCCAAAAATTTCAGGATAACCGTTTTTATCCTCGACGTGATGCAGAACAGCTCAAAAATATCCTCAGAATAATGGAGTAGGATATCGGATTAACATTTAGACAGTAAACTTTCTGAATACCGAATATAATGACCTTGATATTGTAAATAGACCCTAAATGTGGATAAATGAAACTTCTCAGGGATAAAATATTTGAAGTATTGATCACTTAGAACTATTGGATTTCTTTAAAGAAATCCGCGAAAGGTGGTCGGAGAAATGGTTGATATCGAGGATATACCTCCAAAGTTGAGGTGGGAGATCGCGGCCAAATCGGCGTCCTCGATCCCCGTAGCCTACGATCTGTTCTTCAGGAAGGTCCTGGGCGAAAGGTACGACGAGATCGAGATGCCGATCTGGACCGAGGCTGGACGAGAGGTGGGACGGCTCGCCACTGCCCTTTGGCTGCCAGCGGACGACGCCGAGGGGATCTGTGAGACGATGGCGATAGCATCAAAAATCCTCTTCGGCCCCGAGTTCAAAGGGGAGATAACGGAAGCGGCGGATGATCGGGCCATGTGGAAGATAACCGAGTGTCCTGTGCTCAACCGGGCGATGGAGGTGGCGATGAAGCCCGATAGGATTTTGCAGGCCTGCGAGGTGTACGTCAAATCGGCGGTCGAGAACCTCAACCCGAAGTATTCCCACAGGTTCGAGAGAAGGATGTGTGCCGGCGACCCCTTCTGTGAGAGCGTCGTCCAGTTCAGGTGATGGTCAGGGGAGGGGCTTATAGGAGACCTGCNNCTGCCGATCTGCGAAATTGGTCGATAGATCCTAAGGTCGCGAGCCATCGGTCTCTTCTGTGCCCCGCCGTCCTCGCGGCTCAGATTTTTATGCGGCACGTGGACAAGGGCTCCGCCTTTTCTTGAGGTTCAGCTGTATCCCAGAGCCCGAGCATTATTCAGCGCGGTCTTAGCCTCTTCGCCCTCTCCCAGCATCTGGAGGGCCCAGCTCTTGTTGTTCCAGGCGGCTGCGTATCCGGGTTCGATCTCGAGGGCTTCGTCGAAACAGTCCAAAGCCTCCTGGTACCGGCCCAGCCTGTTTAGTGTCATCCCCTTTTTGTTCCAGGCCTCCGCAAACTGGGGATCAATCCTGAGAGCCTCGTCGTAACACATCAGAGCCTCGTCGAACCTCAAGAGCATCTGGAGGGTGTTGCCCTTGTGGTACCAGCTCTCCGCA
The DNA here is from genome assembly GCA_013329455.1 of Methanotrichaceae archaeon. Lineage (GTDB taxonomy): Archaea > Halobacteriota > Methanosarcinia > Methanotrichales > Methanotrichaceae > Methanocrinis > Methanocrinis sp9297u. The sequence continues at coordinate 4,614 of DUKF01000011.1, forward strand.
AAGTCCGGATCGAACTCGAGGGCCCTGTCATAGCACCTCACGGCCTTGTCATAGCTTCCGGTCATCTGGAGGGCGTCCCCCTTGCCATCCCAGGCGTCAGCAAGCTCCGACACCATCTCGATGGCCTGGTCATAGCAGCCCACAGCCTCGTCATAACGGCCCGACCTGCAGAGAGCGTCGCCCCTTCCGACCCAGTCCTTGGCGGTGTATGCCTCAACTGCGGCCACTGTCACCTCCGGGGGCTCATCGGCGACCGGCTCTTCGGTTGATTCGCTCGTCTCAGACTCTCCCAACTCGGCGTCAACGATCGAGTCTCCAACAGCAGGACCAGCAGGAACCTCCACCTTCTCTTCCTCAGAAGGTGAATCGAAAACCTCGCCCAAATCCATCAGGCTGAGACCGGGCCTTTTCGCGGACTCCTCTGCAGTCGAGGCTTCAGGGGTCAGGTTCGCAGACGATCCATCTTCAGCAAAATCGTCCTCGGAGTCCTGGCCGATCAGGTCAAGACTCTCACCGACCGCCCCCTCTTGAAGATGATCCGCTTCGGTGAGGTCGTCGGGCACCTCAGAAGTCTCCTCGACGACAGGCTCCTTTTCAGGGCCTGAAGGAGACTGATCGACGCTAGATATCCCCGGAACCTCGTAGATGGGCGCAGAGCCATCGAAATCGCCGTAGAAATTTCCGTCCCAGAAGTTCGTCCCGAGATCGAATGCGTTGTAGTTCTCGTTGTTTTCGAGGACATTTTTGAGAATCCGGTTGTCGTTGGATCCGGCGTTGATCCATATCCCATATTTGTTATTCCAGACGACGTTCTCCTCGATGACGCTGCCGCTCGACCCGTCGAGGAATATGCCGTACCAGCTGTTGTCGGTGACGAGGTTGCCCCTGATCAGGTTATCCTTCGACCTCACATCGATCCCAGCCCAACCAAAGCCAGCGTTTTCGAGGACGAAACCCTCGAGCAGAACGCCGTCGGCGACTAGGGTTGCAGCGCTGCCGCGCCCGTCTGCATCCACGATAGGCTTCTCGGTGCCGTTCCCAGCGCCGCGAAGGACGATGGACATGTCCACTACCAAGTTCTCGCGATAGGTGCCGCCCTGGACCTCCACCACGTCTCCGGGACTAGCGGCGTCGATCGCAGCCTGGATGCTGACGTGATCGCACCCCTCAGGGCCTACCGTTATCGTGGCCGCCTCTGCCCCCGCGAGGAAGAGCGCCAGGACCGTCAAGAAAAAAACCGAATTCGAACTCATCAAGCCTCCCGCCTGGGGGTCCATTCTACTTCGATCTAAGAAAATGTTTTGGTGAAATACAGAAGTCGCTGAAAATATGGAAGAAAAAAAGTCTTAGTCGGAGGAGCAGGTGATCGAAGCTTACGACGAGGCGGATTTGCCCGCCGATTCGGGCTCTCTCTTTCTCTTCCCCGTCTCCTCTTCGAGGTCACAGCTTTGAGGACCGTAAGCGTCCTCAATCGTCTTTGTGAGCCGCTCGATCTTCTGGTATCTCACGCACCATCTGCACATCGGATTCGTCTCCGCCCCATATTTGCGGGGCCGCCCCTCATATACCTACCTGCTTGCCGCAGCGATATATCTTTCCGGAACCTGCATTACATACGGCTTTTGGGATATGCGCAGCCATAGCGCCATGCACACCAGCCCGATCAGGATATTCATCATGCCCAGAACCAAAATTGTATTGCTCCAGTTCAGGGATATTATGGTCATACCAATGCTTCCCATGAAGATGCCAAAGCAGCTCATAAGAGCTGCAGCAGATCCTGTATCTCCCCTTTGCTGCTCCAGCATCAAATTTGTGCCGGGAGTTCTCACACAGCTTGCACTGATGGTTGCCGGCAGGAGCACCATGGTCAGTATCCAGGGCTGAAAGCCGCCAAAAAATGATATGAGCAGGCCGCTGGCTGAGATCACTGCAAAACAGGCGATGATAATCGATCTACGTCTGTATTTCCTGGACACTCGCATATAAAGCATCGGGCCAGAGACCATGCCAATGGCGTTTATGGAGAAATAGTAGCTGTAAACCTGCGCGCTGAGCCCAAAACCGTTTATGTAAATGTAGGATGATGCGGCTATGAACGCCATCACAGATACGCTCGGCAAAGAAAACTGGGCGAGCAGAGACGAGAAGCCTGGATTCCTTGCAACTTTGTAAAGCCCTCCCAGTGCCTGCAGCATCGAGCCCGAATTGCGTTTGTCTATCGTCTCTTGCAATGCCATGCTTCCTGCCAAAGCCAGCAGGCCGATGAAAGCCAAGGCCAAGAACACTCCCCTCCAGGACATGAACTTCAGCAGGAGCGCGCCAAGAACCGGGGCTGCTACCGGAGATATCAAAACCATGGATTGGACCATAGCCAAAATCGGCTCTCTGCTCTTGCTGTCATAAACATCCTTGATCATGGCCGTGGCAACGGCAAAAGCACCGCTGCCTCCGATGGCCTGCAGAATGCGAAATGCTATCAAGTGATAAATATCCCAGGAGCTCGCACAGGCGAGGCTTGCCGCAGTATATATCGAAAGGCCGATCAAGAGCACAGGTTTGCGGCCGTATTTATCGCTGAGCGGTCCCCAGAGAAGCGTGCCCGCAGCGAAAAATACGAAGAATAAGATCAGCGTGAGATTCGCAAGGTCAGCAGAGACGTTGAAGTACTGAGCCATTCCGGGAAGTGCGGGAAGATAAAGGTCTGTTGACAATGGAACAAAGGCGCTTAGAAATGTTATAAGCGCGATCAGCCCCTTTTCTCCCAGGTATTTTTGTCTGCGGGCAGAAGAGGGCTCGGTCATGTTTGGTCTCTGGAAATTTTCGCTCTGGAAGTTTGTGACGTGGGGCCCGTCTCTGACAAAGCAGTCTTTTTACCCTTTGATACATATCCATGCAACTTCGACGCGCCTCCGACTATGGCATGGGCTATCCTTTCGTATTATAAAGCTGGCGAGGGGAGGAGCTCCCTCCTCCCTCCAATAGCCTTGTTGAGCAATTCCGCCCGGTCTGATCTGACAGATGCGTCTGCTGTTGTTCTCGATTTCACTACTGAGTGAATTGCGGCGGCGGGCATCGCTTCGTGACACGTGGGGGTCGTGCTGGGGATCTACGTTATTCGCACCATGAAAATCCATAGAGATGCTATGCCAGGGCTGTATTATAGATTCGAACTGACAGGAGAGATAGTAGAGTTATTGGGGAACAAATATGTTTAAATAATCCTTGAATTAATAAATGAAACAGGAGATAAGAAAATGAGACGAGGCATTTTAAATGAATTCTCTGAATATGTATACGAAGTAAGAATCGTTCGAAATCCTGGTAAGTACGACGAAAAAATTCAGGATAATGTAGAGGCTGCTGTTCAAGGGAATACGATTCTTTTCCAACCTGAAGAAGATATTGAAGAGGGTGACTATATTTACGTCACCGATCCAAAGATCTCTAGTTCTTATAAGGAACCATTAGTTATAACAGATTATAAGGTTTTTAATGACCCTCATATGGGAAATAAAAAGGCTACGGTAATGCCTCTGTCAAAATGGAAGAGGCAGCAAGAGGAATCCATAAGGGCAACTCAGCAAATTAATGTCGGTGGAAACCTGGGTACCTTAGCTGGTAGAGATATTACAGAAAACATTAACAACTACAACATCAACGCAACTATTCTCTTAGGGGCATTAGAAAAGGCGATAGAAGAATCGCAAGATATCCCTCCAGAAGAGAAAAGATCCCTTCTCGAAAAGGTACATGGACTTGCTAATAACGATTATGTCAAAGGCATTGGTGTACATCGGTAATTACTGCAGGTTTAATATCTCGATTGGGACTTTGAGTTAAGTCAAAGCGAGCACTACCCAACAAGCTGCAGAAAATGAGAAACAATGTCTCAATAAGTCATTAAAATAACCTCCAATTACCAGCCCGACAGGTACATGGACTTTGAAACCCACGAAAAATAGCATGGTCCATGTCGAGATTACAAACCAGGACGTAAGAGACCTTTCCGCCGAAGTCAAAAACCTGCCGGGAGCCATTTTTGGGGGAAGCGGCCCGCTTCTCCGCCCTTTCCTCTCGAAGCTCGAAGAGCTTCTGCCGCCGGAGAAGAGAGGTCGCGGCAATAACTACATCTCCTCCACCCTCAAGGCCCACGTGGACGCCGTCCAAGCCGACGAGGACCACATCAGGGTCGAGAGCGAGGGAAGGTCCGTCGAGATCACTCGGGCCGAACTGGAGGCGATCCTCGAGGAGAAGTTTCCGACCCTCGACCATCAGAACCTGAACCTGCCCGGCCTTCTATTTCTCCAGAGCGGCCCGATCCTTCAGGCCTGCACCCTCCAGAGGCTCTCCAAAGACCACGGGGTGAGGGTGCCGGGCGGGCAGCGCACCCTCAAATACGTCTTCCACACCACCGTCGTCTCCGTCGGGGCCGATCAGGACAGCGTGAAGATCGAGTTCGACCTCGACCGTCTGCCTAAACTATCAGGTGACGCAACTTCAAAAGGTGCTTCGGATTCTGTCTGATCAGAACCTTGAGCAGCCCCCTGAGGTCCAGCTCGGCGACGTCGATGCCGTCCAAAGAGTGGATCAGCCGATTCAGGTCGTCGTCGGTCAGGTCGACAAAGAACTCCTTGACGGCGAAGTTCCTTGAGATCTGCTTTCCGATCGTCTCCCTCCACATCTTCTCGTAGATCTGAAGCGACTCCTTGTCGACCTCTCCTTTGGGAACAAGGTCTGCGGCCATCTCCCCCGCCATCACACCGGCCTTCATGGCGTTTATGATGCCGCCGCCGGTAATGGGGTCAGACTGCCTGGCAGCGTCTCCGACGAGGATCACGCCGTCGGCGGTGGTCGTCTCGATGGGTCCGGAGACCGGAACTCCTCCGACCATCATCTCCAAAACTTTGCCCTCGGGGAAGTTGTTTTTCATGAACTCCCTCAGCAGCCTTATCGGCGTTCCCGAGTTGGCCTTCGACCCGAGAATCCCGATCCCGACGTTCGCGAGATTTTCACCTTTGGGGAAGGACCAGACGTAGCCACCGGGAGCGATCTCGTTTCCGAGGTAGAACTCGCAGTACTCCTCGTCGATCTTCTCGTCCTGGACGAGAAACTGGGCACAGACCTCGATATCCTTCGGCTTCAGGGCCGTATCGAGACCCGCCCAACGGCCGACCTTCGACTCGACGCCGTCGGCGCCTATTATCAAAGGCGCCTCGATCTTGAGGCTCTCGCCCACGAACTGGGCTGAAATTCCCGATGGAACGCCTCCGTCCCAGAGAAGCCCGAGCGCTCTCGTCTTGACCATCACCTTGGCACCAGCCTCGGCCGCATCCTGGGCGAGGGCGCGGTCGAAGACCTTCCTCTCGAGGACGTAACCCACTTCGGCCCCGGCCCTGTTCTCAGACATCACCATCTCCGTTCCGTCGGGAGCGCGGAGCCTGGCTCCCTTCACCTCGGCTGAGATCCAGACCGGATCCAGCTCCACCAGCTTCTTCAAGGCTGCCTTGCTCACGCCCTCGGCGCATCGGACGGGATCGCCGATCTCCTGCCTCTTCTCCAGCATGACCACATCGAGACCCGCCTCGGCCGCAGCCTTCGCGGTCATCGACCCGGCAGGTCCTGCTCCCACCACGACCAGATCGCACTTCATGTCTGTGCCTCTTTCACAAGCTCCAGCGCGCCCAAGGGGCAGATCTTGGTGCACCTGCCGCATTTCGTGCAGTCATCGTTTACCTCAATCCAGGTCTCCACAAGCTCCAGGGCGGCGGCAGGACAGACCCCCACGCAGGCCCCACAATAACCGCATTTGTATCTGTTGACCGTCAGCAAAGGATCATCTCTCCTCGATAGCTCAATAAACCACCTTGAAGTCTTCCAGCTCCTTGCACTGGATATCCGATATATCCATGCCGGAGACCATGGCCTGGGCCGGTCCAGTCTTCATGAGGTTCAAAAGCTCACCCACCTTCTGCTTCTCTCCTTGGAGGAGAGACTCTACCCCGCCCCCGGGAAGGTTTCGAACCCAGCCCTTTACCTCCAATTCCGTTGCATGGGTCTTGGCGAAGTACCTGTAGCCCACACCCTGGACCCTGCCGGACACTCGGACCCTTACGCATATCATCGGGATCACCTCCGAATCCCTGAGAGGAGGTCCTCCAGAGCCTTCTTTTGATCTTTGGCCTTGATTATCCCCGAAGCCAGAAGAACGCCTTCGGATCCCAACTCCAGGGCAGCCAAAAGGTCCTTGCCCCGGCTGATGCCAGCGCCGCAGAGAACCCCAACTTCGGGTTCGATCTTCTTTACAGCCTCCACAGACCCCGTAACAACTCCGGGGTCAGCCTCGGAGACAGGAATCCCGCTCCCTATCAGCTCTGGAGGCTCCACCGCCACGAAGTTCGGCTTGAGGGCTGCGGCCGCCCTGGTGGTAGCGACGTTGTTGGTGCAGACGATCGTTGAAAGGCCCTCTGCCTTGCAAGCCGATAGGGCCGCCTCGATCTCGGCGAGCTTCAGCCTTCTTTCCGAATGGTTTATGAGGGTACCGCTAGCTCCTGCGGCCTTGACCGAAGCGGCGGTGATGTGACCGGTGTAACCACCAAACCCGACCCCATCGACGTGCTGGGCGTAAATCGGGATCGTGACGTTCTCCGAGATAAGACGGATGTCCGCGGTCTGGGGCACTACAACCATCTCCACATCGAACCGCTCTGCTGCCTCCTCACAAATTCTGGAGAGCTTCAGGGCCTCCATGCCCGTAGCCTCCGCGTAGGTCTTGAAGTTGAGCACTACCTTTGTCATGATCATCACCTTTGGCCGAGATTCCGTGATGCCGAG
>DUKF01000106.1 GCA_013329455.1 Methanotrichaceae archaeon
CGAGTGGCATCTCCGCCATCCCTGCTAGGCTCCCCCCCTCGGTCATTAGGCAGAACCCCCCCCCTGAGGTCCCCAGGGCCACCCGTTTGCCAGCGTAGGCGAAGCCCTGGGCCATCAGAATCACAGCGATCTCGTTTTCGGGATGTATCACCTTTATCGAAAACTCATCGGCGACCTTCGCCAGGAAGTGAAGGACGCCCGATGACGGTGTCATGGGGTAGGAGACGTAAGCGTCGAGGCCCCCTCTGAGAAGGCCCAGGCCGATCAACTCGTTTCCGGTGATCACGGGACAGCAGGGGTACGACAGCATTTCTACCTTCGCTTTCTCGTCCTCATTGATCCCGTCATAGCCTCGGCGGGCGACCTCCAAATTCTCGTCGATCGATTTTGGAATCTCCTTTCGGAGGACCTGGTCGAGAACCTCCCACTCGATCCCGGCGGCCTTGGTGAAGGCTCCAATGAGGCCCGCATTTTTGGCGATCGGTGGCGCACCCAACTCCTTTGCGATCGTTTTCAGAGGTAGCCCCGTCGCACCGGCGACTGGGGACTTCACCTCGTCGGAGTCGTAGATGACGACGGAGCTTTCCTTCAGCCGCCATTTGTGCTGGTCGATCGTCTCCTGGTTGAGGGCCAAAAGAAAGTCGACCTTGTCACGGTGGGCCCCCATCTTCTTTCCTGAGGCCCTGACTATAGCAAAGTTGTGACCGCCCCTGATGAGGGAAGGGTAGTCGAGGTACTGGTACAGGCAGTATCCGAGCTGGTTGAAGAGGCGGGCGATTATCATCCCAGCCTCGTTTATTCCGTCTCCGGCTCTCCCTCCCACCAGAACGGAGAATTCGTCCATTTTTGATCATCCTCCCATCTTGATTGAGATAGCTCGTTCGATTTCTCGATCCGTCCCAAAGCGCCTCATGACCGGTTTATATCTTCAGCAGTAAAGATATAATTTCATTTCGAGAGTATATAACAACTTCGCGTGTGGGTGAGGGGGTTAAACGAAAGTGGACAGAAAAAAAGACGAATTAAGTAAGAAGCAACACGGTTTTCGATCTGTTGTTTGGCTGTTGTCGTATCTTGCTATGGGTCTCATTTCTTGGCAATTCTATATCGCGCCTCTTGGGGATTATCTCTCTTTTCCTATAATGCGGCAAAGCGTCATGATTGAGCATGTTGCAGGTTCCTCATCCAGACCCTCCGGGGGTAAGAACGTCGTCACCAAGACCTTGAAAACCTGGAGCGAGCATGAGTTCAGGGAGTTTGTATCCAATCTTGAGGAGCAATAGTGACGCTTTGGAGGATTGGGGATCTCTGCCTCCGACCTGTGGGCTGTTCTTGAGTTTTCAACAAAGTGGATCCGCGGGGCAAAAATGCCACAGTTCGGGGCATGCTTCCGATCAATCACCGTATATGCTGTACGCGTCCCAGGCTGCGGCTATCGAGAGAAGCGGCCCGACCGCGAGACCCCCAAACCCTGTGACGAAGGTCAGAACTGACAAGATTAGAACGCTACCGAGAAACCACGCCACTGCTCTCCAAAAGCGTCCAGCATAAAACTGGCCAAGGCCGATTATCAAGAGAGACAATATCGCTGCAGTCTTTTTTCCCATCAACTTAGCCTCCTGTACTTGGTAGATTGTCTGATCAGACGAAAATACGTTTCGGCGCTAATAAATCCTATCTACAAGCGATTAACTGTAGCCTACTTCTGATAGATAATTATTAATAGAATTTCATCCAAAATGTAAGAATTAAGACCAGCTAAAATTAGAGAACACTTCAGAACCATTTGTCATCTTTTGATGGGTTGAAGCGGAAGGCAAGATCTGGCTGGAATCTAAAAGGAGGAATCGCATGGTTAAGATCGAATTGCTGAAAGACGTTGAAGGCCTTGGCGGGAAGGGAGATCGAATATCAGATGTACCCCCCAAACAGGCAGAAGAGCTTATCAAAGCCGGCAAAGCCAAAGACCTTGGAGTTCAGAAATGATGGCTTAAAGCCACTGCCTGCAACAAGTACCCTTTTTTTGAACTCGAACGTCTTTTCAATCCGATATCAGTTCGAAATTAGGCCTGCCAAACGGAAAACTTCTTCAGCAACTCTCGAATTGACAGAACCACTCGATCCACACTTACGATTCTGATACTAAAATGGTAGGAAGGGAAGAAGGGCAAATTCACACGAAAAATCGGCCCTCAACCCTGAAGTCAAATATATTTCCGGGGATGATACATCGCACGATATCTCCTATCTAGTCGATCTCTTTGTCCCCGAAGATCTCCCTTTTCAACGCGCGGTCTCTTTTGGTCGCCTCAACCTCGAGCTGAGGAATCTGACTGTAGCCACCGTGCCGGAGAGATGCCCGAACCTTTTCCAGGAGCCTACTGCGCGAGATCATGGGCTCGCGCCTCAGGTGACTGTTGAGATAGTAAGTAAAGGCCCCATGATAGTCGCCCCTTATGTAGGCGTCAGCCGAGGTCTGGTTGTCCATGCATCCTGCCCAGAGGATGTTATGTTTTGTACCCCTCTTCTCAAAGCCCTTCTTGAACCCCCTCTGCTCCAATAGATCGATCTCGTCAGCGAACCTGAACTCGATGTCCACAGGCGGCGGAAGATACCGGTTTAGGGTCGGAGTTGGCGCAGCCAGCTCCGGCGGCGGTGTAAGCCCCTCAACCTCTCTCATCGCGGTTCCCGAGTGGCAACAGTCCAGGAAGACCTCCAGAAGCACACCATCGGGAAGGGCGCTGAAGATCGAGTTCAGATCGTCGTCGGTGATGAAGGTCCCGTCCCAGTTCATGTCGTGGGGGCAGAGGATCTCGTCCAGGCCGTCGGAGAGCTCGTCACCGTCTCTGTCCCTGATCTGGGACCCATGACCTGAGAAGTGAAAGACCAGGAAGTCTCCTGGCTTGGCTTTGGAGGTGAGCCACTCTAGCCTTGTTACTATGTTGGCCTTTGTAGCTCTGCTGTCCGTGAGGACCCTGATGTTCCGAGTCTCGAATCTAAAGAGGCTTCTGAGGGTGAAGTGCATATCTTTGATGTCGTTAATGCATCCTCTCAAGTCGCCCACGCGTTGGTAATCGTTGATTCCGACGAGTACTGCTCTTTTTACCATATCTCGCGTCTCCTCTGAATTTTTTTACATCGATCTGTAAGAACTCTCGGGGTACTAAATATAAATAAATTAAAATTTGTCATCCC
>DUKF01000099.1 GCA_013329455.1 Methanotrichaceae archaeon
GAACGAAGGCAAGCTATACGTCTTCAACCAGGATGGTTCCAGGGTGGCCGGGTTCCCAACGACGGCGGAAGATTACATCCGCTCCTCCCCCGCCATCGCAGACCTCAACGGTGACGGATCCTTAGATATCGTGGTGGGGTCTGATGACGACAGACTCTACGCTTGGGACGGCAAGGGGGACACTCTGCCAGGATTTCCGAAGCCTACATCAAACGACGTCGCATCGTCGCCAGCCATTGGCGACCTCGACGGTGACGGGCTTCTCGAGATCGTGGTGGGGTCGAACGACCGGGGGATATACGCCTTGCAGAGCGACGGATCTCCTGTCTGTGGCTTTCCGTTAATCACAGCTAACCCGGTCTGGTCCTCTCCGGCCATCGCCGACCTTAACGGCGATGGCAACCTTGAGATGGTTGCAGGCTCCAAGAAGTTGGGGGAGGACATCATAGCGATGTTTCTGGGCTCGTACACTGGCCAGGTTTACGCCGTGGACTATCTGGGATATCCCCTTCCGGGATTTCCCGTCGACCTGAACAGCCCCACCCTCAGCGACCTAGAGGGGAGCGCCATAGGATACTCATCGCCGATTCTGGCGGACCTCAACGGCGACGGCAACTTCGAGATAATAATGGGGGCTTTGGACGGTCTTTACGTCCTGACCCGAGAAGGCGAAGATGTGAGGCGATATCCCAGAAAGACAAGCGGTTCGCTTCAAAACAGCTTCATGGCCGCTGGAGACGTGGACAGTGACGGGAAGATCGAGATGGTTGCAGGTGCTGCTGATGGAAGGCTCTACATCTGGAAGAGTGACGGCTCCGATTATCCGGGCTTTCCCATCCAGACCGGAGGATACGTAAAGAACATCGCCCTTGGCGACCTCGACGGTGACGGAAAGCAGGAGATCGTGGGGGGATCCTGGGACAACAGGGTTCACGCCTGGAAGCTGGATGGAACTGAAGTTTCGGGATTCCCCAAAGTCACACTTGGAGACGTCGACACGACGCCCGCCCTCGGCGACCTCGACGGTGACGGAACCCTGGAGATGGTGGCAGGATCCGACGACGCCCGAATCTACATCTGGGAGATCTCGTATCCCTTTGGAGAGCTCGAATGGCCCATGATCAGGCAGAACCTCTGGCACACCGGCACCGTGCCTCTGTAACCGAAGGCGAGGGACTGCCTGCAAGCTGATTTGACTTCGGTACCCCTCCGCCCAGAACACCCCACCGAGCGGCATCATCTATATATTAAACAATCTAATTGAGCATGGTGATACGTTTGAAGAAGACGACATTGCTGCTGGCCGTCACCTGTTGCTTTGCGGCCTTTTGTCTGGCTAGCCCATCTATGGCCGAGGAGGTCCGACAAGAGTTATTAATACAGGACAGCGGGAATGCTACCGCAGTTGACCTCGCTGGCTTGTATTCGTCGGGATTTTTAAGCGTTGCAGAAGCGGTGAAGTTCGAACCTCCAAGATCTGGCTGGACTCTGGACATGGTTCAGATACTCGGCTGGGACGGATATGATGAGAACGAGACACTGCCAGAAGAGCAGATAATATGCATGGAGATCAGGGACGAGAACCTGGACCTGCTTTACAGGTTCACAGATTCGCAGCTACCTTATTTTACCTTTTTAGGACAGCCTGGAATAGCCGAGATCGAGGTTCCTTCTATACCCACAAACGGCGATTTCTACATATGCTTCTACGATCGTGGAGCTGTCGACGTAGGATTGGACTGGAACAACACCGAAGGCAACTCGTACTTCTTCGATATGCTCACCGGGGAACTCGTGCCAGCCGAAGTCGGCACCAATGGTTCTGAGGAACTCTTACCGGTCAACTGGATCATAAGGGCGATCGGGCACTGAAAAAAGCCCGGCCCCTTTTCCCATTATGTCACATAAAATTTTCGGCCCGTGCGTCTGCCTCGGCGGCATGCCCGGTATTGGAAGTGTCGGGAAGGTGGCCGCAGATTACATCGGCACGGCCCTTGAGTGCCACACCTTTCAGCTTATGGTATCCACCGGGTTTCCGCCCGAGGTCCCCGTAGAAGATGGCATCGCAAGAGCCCTCCAGGTGGAACTGAAGGCTCCTGAAGGCCGGGACGACCTCTTGATCCTGAGTGGGGATGCCCAGCCCCTGAAGCCGCCCCATACGTACAACCTGGCAGGAGAGATCCTGAAGGCTCTGAAGTCCTTCGAGGTGACGGACTTGATCACCCTCGCTGCCTACGTCGGCAGCTCCGAGGAGACTGTCTATGGCGTCGCAACAGATCCGGATCTCGCCCGAGCGCTGGAAGACAGTGGTGTCGCTCTACTCAGAAACGGGATTGTGGGCTGTCTCAACGGAATCCTCATCGGCCTTTGCCCCTTTTATGGGATGCGGGGCGCCTGCCTCATGGGAAAGACCGACGGCGAGAAGCCCGTTGACCTCGCGGCCGCAGAGAACCTGATCGACGCCGCAAGCGACCTTCTGGGTCTGAAAGTTCCTATGGAGATCCTGGGATGGCTCCTTCAGGCGGATCCAAAAGAGGATGAAACGAC
>DUKF01000021.1 GCA_013329455.1 Methanotrichaceae archaeon
ATTTCATGGGGTCGAGGCCCATGTCACCAGAGCCTCTCGTTATCAGGGGACGGATGTAGGCGTCGGTAAGATCGTTCTTGCGCAAGGTCTCGAGGATCGCATTGCACATCTCCTCTTGGCTCATTGGTATCTCGAGCATTATCGCCTTGGCAGAGTCGTAGAGCCTCTTGACGTGCTCTTCCAGCCTGAAAACCCTGCCGTTGTAGGCCCTTATCCCCTCGAAGACCCCATCGCCGTACAAGAGCCCGTGATCATAAACCGAAACCGCCGCCTCTTCAGCGGGAACGAACTTCCCATCTATGTAGACCCAACTCATAAGGCATCCACTATCCAGCATAATTGGCAAGGGATAAATGGGTTTTGACCATTGATCTTTGTCATCTTCCCAGAACCGATCGATGGGTTTATTAGCGCAAAATGCGCCGGGCTAAAGAAGCTACCCCTTTTGGCGGTGTTGGATCTATGATAAGACTTGGTTTTGTGGTCGCTGAGTTCAACCGGGATATAACCTACCAGATGGAGATCCTGGGCAGAGAACATGCTGAATTTCTCGGAGGAGAGGTCGTCCGCACGCTGATGGTTCCCGGCGTGTTCGACATGCCTCTCGCCGTAAAAAAGCTGATCGGGCGCGATGATGTCGACGCCGTTGTGACTATCGGCTGCGTCATCCAGGGAGAGACCGGCCATGACGAGATCGTGGCCCAGCAGGCCTCAAGGAAGATAATGGACCTGGCCCTGGAGTTCGATAAGCCCGTCACCTTGGGCATATCTGGTCCCAAGATGTCCAGGATGGACGCGCATCGTCGCATAGACTATTCCAAACGCGCCGTGGAGGCCGCGGTCAAGATGGTCAGACGGCTGGAGGATGATTAAAATTGGTCTCTGAGAGACTCGCCTCTATCCCCGAGTCCACCACCATGAAGATCTCGGCGATGGCCAAAAAGCTCAACGGCGCCGGGCTGGACGTGATTGATCTTGGGTTGGGAGAGCCCGACTTCGATACCCCAAAGAACATCTGCGACGCCGCCGTCGACTCGATCAGGAGGGGAGATACCCATTACCTTCCTACCAGCGGGATCCCCGAGCTTCGCGCAGCGATCGCGGAGAAGCTCTACAACGACAACCATATTGAGGTCTCCCCAGAATTCGTCTCGGTCGTTCCAGGGGCGAAGATGGCGATATTTGCGGCTATGCAGGCCCTCCTGGACGAGGGGGACGAGTGCATTCTGATCGGACCCTCCTGGGTCAGCTACGAGCCCAGCATCAACTTCGCAGGTGGAAGGGTCAGGTGGGCCGAGGTGGACGAGGAGTTCAAGCCGGTCAACCTCGCGGAGTCGATCACCCCCAAAACGAAGATGATACTGGTGAACTCGCCCTCCAACCCCACCGGCGCCGTCTTTGGAATGGAGATCTTGGAGGAGATCAGGGACCTCGCCGTCGATGACGACCTTCGGGTCCTCTCCGACGAGATCTACGAGAAGATCATCTACGGCCAGGAGCACATCAGCATCGGCTCACTTCCGGGGATGGGGCAAAGGACCGTAACCGTGAACGGCTTTTCCAAGTGCTACGCCATGACCGGTTGGCGGCTGGGGTACCTCGCCGGACCTCGGCAGGTCATGAAGTGGGTGAACAGGATTCTATCCCACTCGGTCTCCCACGCCACCACTTTCGTCCAGTGGGCTGGGATCGAGGCTCTCAAGGGTCCCCAGGACAACATCAGGTCCATGGTGACGGAGTTTCAGGAGCGTAGAGACCTTCTCGTCTCGGGGCTGAGGGATATCGGGATCAAGTGCTCTCTTCCCGGCGGCGCCTTCTACGTCTTCCCCGACGTCTCAGAGTTTGGAGGCGGGGACAAGTTTGCGGAGAGGATGCTCTCCGAGGCGATGGTTGCTGCAACGCCCGGGTCTGCCTTTGGACCCGGCGGCGCCGACTGCGTTCGGATTTCCTACGCCGCTTCACAAAAGAGGCTCAACCAGGCCCTGGAGAGGATCGCCAAGATGCTTGGGTGAAAAGCTCAAGGTGGTTCAAAGGCCGGGAGGGGAATGGTTCCCCTCTCGGCGCGGATCTGAGTTCCAATTTCTCCATAGGAACAAATCGGTGTTGTATGGGATAGATCCATCCGGTTAAGCGGATTTTTTTTGTTCGTGAATACTCGTTCATGAGTTTTGGGCTTTAGACAGTACCAACAAAGATTTTAGGGGACGCGATCTCTGGTAGACCCAGAATGAAGGACTTCTTCATCAGCTACAATAGCGCCGACGAAAGATGGGCCGAATGGATCGCCTGGCAGCTTGAAGTGGCAGGATACTCGGTGATAATTCAGGCCTGGGACTTTCGCCCCGGCCATAATTTCGTGCTGGAGATGCAACGTGCTTTAGAGGAGACGGAACGCCTCGTTTCCGTGCTCTCTCCGGGATATCTAAACGCGTCCTTTCCCCAGCCAGAGTGGGCTGCAGCATTTGCCGAGGATCCAACTGGGGAGAAGGGGAAACTCTTGCCGATCCGCGTCAGAGAGTGCGAGCTGAAAGATCTATTACGCTCGATTGTTCATATAGATCTGGCAAACGTAGACGACGAACAAACAGCAAGAGAAAAGCTGCTTTCGGGTGTGAAACTTAAAAGGGCCAAGCCAGAAAAACAACCAATGTTTCCTGTAACTGTAGAACGTGTGATATCTGAGAAACCCGGGTTTCCAGGCGTTTTGCCGATTGTGTGGAACGTTNNAGTTCCCCTTCCTCGCAACCCAAACTTCACCGGCCGCGATTCGTTGTTTTCCGATCTCCAAGCGGCGCTCACGTCTGGCCATCCCGTGGCGCTTCACGGATTGGGCGGAATGGGCAAGACCCAGATAGCAGTCGAATATGCCTACAGATATGGGTCTGACTATGAGGCCGTCTGGTGGGTAAGATCCGAAGAGTCCGCGACGCTTGCAGGCGATTATGCTGAATTGGCAGGAGAGCTGAACTTACCACACCGGGATGACCCACGTGAAGTCATCAAAGCCGTTCGGCTCTGGCTTCGTCGAAACGATGACTGGCTTCTCATCTTCGACAACGCTGAAGATCCATCAGGCGTTCTTGAATACTTGCCGCAAGGTGGCTCTGGCCATGTGATCATAACTTCTCGCGACTCAACCGATTGGGGCAGCATCGCAAAACCTCTAGCTGTAAAGGAATTCGGACGAGAGGAGTCGATCGAATTTCTAAGTACCCGAACGAAACAGGAAGACGAAACGACTGCAGATGCACTCGCGGAAGTGCTGGGAGACCTGCCTCTGGCGCTTGAGCAGGCTGGTGCCTACATAAATGAAATGGACATCAAGCTGACAGAATATCTGGAGCTTTTCAAAAATCGGCGAAATGAATTATGGGACGATGAGAGACCACCTCTAAACTATCACAAAGATACGGTGGCCACCACTTGGACTCTGGCGATGGACCGGATTAAAGAAGAAGCTCCAGAGGGTGCAGATCTGTTGAACCTCTGCTCTTTTCTGGCTCCTGACGATATTCCTCGAAAGCTTTTCAGCGAGGGGGGTGTGCGCCTTCCAGAGCCTCTGGCTAATGTTTTGGTCTTGAATCGAGCCACTGCTGCTCTCCGGCGTTACTCGTTGGTGGATGCAGATACAGAAAGCCTCTCGGTTCATAGGCTTGTCCAAACCGTAACACAGGATAGGATGACAGATGAAGAACAAAAGAAGTGGGTTGAGGCTGGTATCCATCTGATTGGTGGAGCTTTTCCGCGTGAGAGCGACGACGTGGAAACATGGCCACAGTGCTCACATCTTTTATCACATGCACTTACCATCACTGAATATGCTGAAAGACTTGACGTGGATCCAAAAACAGCACAGTCACTTTTGAACCGAGCAGGACTTTATATGAGAGGATGTGCCGATCTTTATGAAGCCAAATCGGTATTCAATCGAGCGTTATCTATAGCTCAAAAAGTCTATGGACATGAACATGAGGAAGTAGCCACAATATTTAACAATCTGAGCTTAACCCTGAAAGATCTAGGCGATCTGAATGGCGCAAAAGAAAATTGCGAAGAAGCACTTAATATCGATGAAGATGTTAGCGGTTTTGATCATCCAAATGTAGCCAGAGATGCTAATAATCTTGGTAATATTCTTTTATCCCTAAACAAACCGGAAGATGCACTTATTAATTTAGAACGAGCATTGCAAATCGCCATAAAGAACTACGGCCTAAGCGACCGTAGAGTTGGAACTGTCATCAGTAATATTGGCAACGCTTTCTTACGCATTGGAAAAAGTAATATGGATATTGTAAGCCTGCTAAAGGCGCAGGAGTATTTCGAAAAGGCGCTTGAAATCCACAAAAATTTCTACAAAACTGATCATCCAAATATAGGCGCCGATCTCTGGTCTCTCGGAAGAATTCATGTGATATTAAATGATTTCGACAATGCGAAAACCTATTTTGATGAAGCTATCCAAATATATGCAACGACTCTGGGTGATGATCATCCTAAAACAATAAATGCACGAAGAGGTTTCGACAGTTATATTCTTGCCTTTCGTTTTCTCTAGCTGTGTGGCAGGGTAAATATATTTAGATTTTTTAGATTTCTTGCGACATCAAAAAAGAATTTAATTGGGCATCAATTTAGAAGCAAGGCTCGGTCTCAAACGTCTTTCTCCCTTTCCCTTTACTCCATTCTCCGACCCCAGTTCGTCTTCACCATCATGGCCATCCGAGGGTTGTTGAACTGCTTATAGATGGCAAGATCCTTGGGGTAACCGATGAACGGGTCGATCGTCCCCTGCTCCATGTTGGCGACCCAGACCTTGATCTCGGCCAGATCTGCCTCTTTCCCCTTCTCCCGGAAGAAGGCGATGAAGGGTCCTGGGCTTTCGGCGTGGGGCACGATGACAACGGAGCCTTCCATCCCCTTAACCAGCTCCACGTCCAGTATCGAGGAGAAGATTCGAAAGTCCAGCCTCTGGTCTTCGGGACCTGCAAAGGTCAGCTTTCCCGAAGACTCGTCGGCGAGGTAGTATTCGGCCCCCTCCATGAACTCGACGAGGAGGTCTTTGAGGTTCAGCTTTACCAGCTCTTCGATCTCCTTCTCCGAGTCCTGAAACTTTTTGTAGGCTTTTGCGAAGTCGGGATCTGTGTAGTTTCCGGTGTGGACGAAGTGGAACATCCGGTCGTTGATGTTCATCACGCTGTCGAGCTTTGGAAGGTTCGTGAAGATCTGCTCGCCGCTCAAGAGGTTGAAGAATATGCCTGAGGCGACGTGATTTTTTCCGAGGGTCTTAATAAGCTCCTCTTTCTCTTCCGGGGCGAGGTCGGCTTTCCTGACGCACTCGTAAACTCGCTGGAGAAGCTCGTACCTGGCTATGATCTCCTTTTCAGCGAGGAGGTCAGAGAGGCAGCTTCCCATAAACTCGATCTTCTTCTCGGTCATTTTCTCGGCACCTCTGAGGCTTCACGCTTCATTCTTCATGCCTCAATCTACATGCTTCAGTCGTCATTAACGGCGTCGGAGAGGTCTTCGGCCCCAAGCTCCGCCCTCAGCTCCCCCATGGTGGCGCTCCTCTCGGCGAAGGCGTTGTGCTGGTGGATGCTCTCCTCGTTGATCTGTTTCAGGACGATCACGGCGTCGTCGGGCAGGTACTTGAAGGACTTGACCACCTTCTGGGCCATCGTCCTCACGCAGTCCTCCACGAACTTGGGGTTGTTGTGAGCCCTCTGGACCACCAGGGCCTCGTCAGGCCGCTTGAGAAGGCCGAAGACCCTGGAGCTCATCGACCTCTCGATGATATTGATGATCTGGTCGAGGGATACGCAGCGCCGGTCGCATACCTGGATCGAGATCATGCCACGGCCTCGCTGGTTGTGGGTGGCCACGGGAAGCTTTGCGGCAAACTCGAAGGCCTCCTCGGGGTTCAGACCCAGCGTCTGAAGCTCTTTTCTCACCTGGTCCCTCATGATCTCCTGGGCGCAGGGGCAGGCGGTCATCCCCACCACCTCGGCCCCCACCAATTTTTTCACGTGGCCGGCCTTGGCCACGGCCTCTGCGAAGATGTCGACCACCTCCTGACAGGCGGTCTTGGTGACGGGCGAGCTTCTCTCGACGATATACTCGCTTTTCATCTTCACCTCGGCCCTGGTGGCGTACTCGTGTTTGGATAAAACTCGGCGGGCGATCAACCCGCAGAGCTCCTCGATCACGTAGACCGGCTCGTTTACGGCCTCTTCCAGCACCTCGTCTATCACCTCGAAGTTTCTGGAGAGGTTAGCTCCCTTGCGGTCGGAGGGCAAATCGACGAAGACCTCAAAGTTGGAGATGAGGACTATCGGTCGCTCCTCATCCTCACGCAGGACCTTCACCAGCTTTTTAATCCCAGTGAGGCCGACTCGGGTGAGGTTTATGGGGTACTCGGGTTGACAGGCCTGAACGTCTGGCAGCGTATCCAAAGGGCATCACCTGCAAAGTTCGTCCTCAGATTCCATCTCGTCGGAAAGAGCGATGAGCTCTTCCACCTCCGCCAGAAGAGTTTCAAGGGTATCGGATATCTGGCGATCCCGCTCTTCCAAAGTCTGGAAAAAGGTCTCCAGCTTGGCTGAGAGATGCTCATCGTCCAGATCAAGAAGGTCGCCGCTCTTCACCACTCTCTCGATCTTGTCCAAATCCAGCATGAACAGATCTCAGAGTTCAAATTCTATTTCAGGCTTTGCCCAAAATCAGACAATCATCCGTCGGGTTCGGGACTCAACCTTGCGGAATGGGACCTGGCCGCAGACGTCATGCGCCCGGAATTGTGCCTTTTGCGTCAGGAGGGCGGACCGAGCCGTTATGGAGTCAGCTATATCTATCTGTAAAGCCACTTCATTTCAGCTGGAGGCGAGATCGTGATCAAGAAATGTCCAGAACACGGATTTTTTCGGGGAGAATGCTGCGAATGCGGTAACGCCGGTCAGGTCGTCCTCGAAGAGGAGAGAACCGAAAAGCTCGGCAGGCTGGTGGCCGGTGCCCTCAGACACTTCCCAGACGATCTGGGCCTGGACATGAACCCGAGAGGCTGGGTGGACCTCGATGCGCTCTCTGTTGTGATCGGGACCAGGTACCGTTGGGCCAACAAGCGCCTGGTGCTCGCTCTCGTCCAGTCGGACCCCAAGGAGAGGTATGAGATCCGTGAGGGGGAGCTCAGGGCG
>DUKF01000036.1 GCA_013329455.1 Methanotrichaceae archaeon
AGCGACGAGATTATGATCCCAGTCTTGAGGTCGGCCAATTCCTTGATCTCACGAACCGAAGCATGGTAAAAGGAGGTGACGATCGCCCTTCGTCCTTCAAGCACCTGGGCCACGAGATCTTCGAGACCCTCCTCTTTCATCTCGACTATTATCCCAAGATCCAGCTTCTCAACGAGGGAGATCGCCTCGGCAAGGGTTGGAACTTTCTCTCCGTGGCCTGCGTCCAGACACTTGATATCCTCCAAGGTCATCTCCTCCACCCTGCCCGAACCGTCGGTGGTCCGATCGACGGTGTCGTCGTGAATGACCACCAAAAAGCCGTCTTTCGAGAGGCGGACGTCCACCTCCACGAAATCGGCGCCGCACGTTTTGGCTGTGCGGATCGACTCCAGGGTATTTTCGGGGGCTAGAGACCTTGCACCACGGTGGCCGATGACAATTGACATCATGGTCAGGTCTCGCAAGAAGATATATCACTTTTTCCACGGGGGAGCTATCCGAGCCCATCCGATTCAGGGCAAGAATTATACCGTAGACGTGCTAAAATTCAGCAGGAATGCTTGACAATCTCGATAAGTTCACAAACCTCAAGAGAGGCACTGCAGGGGCAATAAACATCGATCCCCTCCAGCGAGGGGGCGTTCTAACTCCCGGGGCCAGAGAGGCGATCCTGGAGTGGGCCGATGGCTACTCAGTCTGCGACTTTTGCACAGGAGCCATGGACAAGATCCAAAACCCCCCCATCAAAGACTTCGTCCACCAGGTCCTCCCCGAGTTTCTGGAGGTCGATCAGGTCAGAATAACCCACGGGGCGAGAGAGGGGATGCTCGCTGCCATGCATGCCCTCTGCGAGAGGGGAGAGACTGTAGTGGCCGACGGCAACGCCCACTACACCACTCTCCTGGCCGCAGAGCTCGCTGGCCTGAAGGTGACGCTTGGTTCTGCCAGCGAAAAGCCCGAATACAGGGTCGACCCGCAGAGTTACGAAGAGGCCATCGAGAGGGCGAGAGGCCGCGGCGAGAAGGTCGGAATGGCAGTCCTCACTTACCCTGACGGAAACTACGGCAACCTGGTGGACGCAAAGGCCGTCTCAGAGATATGCCATCGCGAGGAGGTCCCCCTGATGCTCAACGGCGCCTACTCAGTGGGGAGGATGCCATTGAGCGCGAAGAGCCTGGGCGCGGACGTGATCGTTGGAAGCGGCCACAAGTCGATGGCTTCTTCGGGCCCGATAGGGGTCCTCGGCGCGTCTGAGGAGCTGGGTGCTAGGATATTTCGAAGATCGAAGCTAGTGCCCAACAAGGAGCTTGAGATGCTTGGCTGCACCCTTCGTGGTGCGGGGATCTTGACGATGATGGCGAGCTTTCCTCACGTATTCGAGAGGACAAAGCACTGGGACGAGGAGGTCGAGAAGGCCCGCTGGTTCGCAAACGAGATGGAAAAGCTCGGTATGGCCCTCCAGGGAGACCGGCCCCACAACCATGACCTCATGTTCTTCAAGTCCGAAGTTCTATACGAGATTTCTCAAACCGCGAAGAAGGGGCGCTACTTCCTCTATAGGGAGCTGAAAAAGAGAAAGATATTTGGGATAAAGCCGGGCCTCACAAGACAGTTCAAGCTGAGCACTTATCTCCTCGCCCGCGAGGAGCTTGAGATGGTCGTCGCAGCCTTCGATGAGATCATCGCCACCCATACCAAAGCATAAACTTTATGAGATATGGCCCCCCTAAGAGCGATCTTGAGCGGCTGTGGTCCAGGGGTTAGGACATGAGCTTCCCAAGCTTGTAGCCCGGGTTCGATTCCCGGCAGCCGCACCTTATCTTTTGTACTATCCAGAAAAGCCGTGATTTGCCGGGTTAGCTATATGGGGCGTTCGTAATGCTGCCACACATCATTTTGCACAACGCAATGAGCATCGACGGCCGCACGGACGGGATCGATCCGGACCTAGGCCAGTTCTACGAGATCGCTTCTCGCTGGAGAGAGGATGCAACCCTTGCCGGGAGCGAAACGATCTTGAAAGCGCTGGAGGATATGCCCGCCGATGATGTCGAATCGGAGCTTGAATCAACAACGTTCGGCCCTGATGATAAAAGGCCGATTCTGGTGGTGCCAGACAGCAGGGGCAGAATTAAAAGCTGGCATCGGCTCAGAAGCTGCGGATACTGGAGAGATATCCTCTCAATCTGTTCGCACACCACTCCGAAAAGCCATCTGGATTACCTGAAAAGGGCGAAGGTGAATTGCATCGTCGCTGGCGACGATCGCGTGGACCTGCGAGAGGCTCTGGAGAGGATGAACGCGATGTATGGCGTTAAAACCGTGCGGGTTGACAGCGGAGGCACCCTGAACGGCGTTCTATTGCGGCAGGGTCTGGTGGACGAGATCAGCGTCCTGGTCCATCCATGCCTTGTGGGTGGCGTCTCACCGCGTTCGATATTCATGGCGCAAGACCTGACATCCCCGGAAGGCGTGATCCAGCTGAGGCTGACTCACGTCGAAAGGCTGGAGGGCGGCGTGGTGTGGATCCGATACGAGCAGGTTCGGTGATGAGATTGCAGGATATTTCCACTCAAGAAAATATTTCATTCACTGTGGGTCGCGTATGGATTAAATTATCGTAATATTCATCCGCTAACCTGGACCGAAGTGAACCGAATGGCAACAACGAATATACCATCACAATATTATTTTGAATTGAATACCCCGCAGCTTGCTGCGGTTGGGATGGTCAAGAAAACGACTTAAGGATTGTTGCGTATTCTGTATGGATGATCGAGCTGAGAAAAGCGAGTCATTGCGCATATAAAATTCGTTATCATATGGTTTTTTGTGTCAAATATAGGCGAAA
>DUKF01000202.1:0-7838 GCA_013329455.1 Methanotrichaceae archaeon
ATTTAGTTGACATATATCAATTGAAGGTGTATCATGACCGAGCCGATGCGTCATAGGTTGATGATCCGCATCCCATACGATCTGCGAGGAACAATCCAGAAGACGGCAAACGAGATGGGTGTGACCATGTCCGACTTCGCGAGGGACTTGATAAATAGGCTTGTCCACTGGTCCCCTGAATAGATGCGCCTCCGGTCAGATACGGATTTGTGGACAGATAAAAACAGAGGGCAAAAACGAAAAATGAGGGCTCAGAGGTCCTTTTGGACTTCGCCTCTTATGTCCTCAAAGTCGATGAAATGCATCCCAGAGACCTCTTTCAGCTCTCTGGCTATGAACCGCTTCGTTGACATGACAAGGAACCTCTTGCCCCGGGCACGGAGAAGCTTGAGAGGCCGTTCAAAATCGCCGTCGCCGCTGATGAGGACCGCAAGGTCGTAGTTCTCGATGGTGTTGAACATATCGAGGACGATCTCGATGTCGAGGTTCGCTTTCCTTATCTCCCTGCCATCATCGAGAACGATTATCTTGAGCTGTTTGGTGATGATCGAGTAGCCGATGTCCGCGAGGGCCGTCAAGAAGCCCTGTTGCCTCGTGTCTGGAGGGTTCTCCTCGCCGACGTAGTAGTAGGCGTCGACGATCTCTCCGCCGGTCTTGTCCTCGATCCACCTTAGAAGCTTCTCGAAGTTGATCCACCATCTAAGCTCATCTTTCTGCATGTAAAAGACGTTTGCACCGTCCACAAATACCGAGATTTTCACTTATATTTCTCCTTTGTGTTAAATATATTTAACACGCAGGCCGACGTTCGGCCTGGCATTATTATTTGATCTGGAAATAGATCTGAAAATACATATAGTTTCCTGAAAAAAACCTCGGTTTTTAGAGGGGCCAAAAGGTCATCTTCCCACCACTTGGAACGTTCTGTTAAAAGTCCCGATCTGAAAGCTGTACGATGGGACGAAGGCCACGACCTCGAAAGATTCGATCGCGATACGGCGTTTCCGACGAGCTGATCACTCCATCAACTCAATCCTCAAAGCAGCCTCAACAACCATGCTGAAAGTTCGAGATAACCTTCGATTCCGACTCCAGCGCTTGGAGTGCCAGAATCCCGAATCAAACATGATCAAAGCATGATCAAAACTGAATCGAATTTCAGAGACTTGCATTCGAGAACAACTCGCGAAAGGAATTAGATCTCCATCTTCCCCAAATCTCCTTTGTGTTTGGAGAATAATGACATGCATGAAGAGAATTTTACTTCCAAATCATCTATCTATCAATAAACTAGTTATAACAGATGATCAGACTATATTCGGGGATTCCGATGGCTAAAATGGTAATAATATACGCAAGTGGCCTTGGCCGGACCAAAAAAATAGCAGAGACGATAGCCGAGGGTGCAAAGACGGTCGAGGGCGTCGAGATCGTCCTGAAGGACGCCTACGACGCGATCATACCCGATGACGTTGACGGGGCCTCGGCCATACTCTTGGGAGGGTCGACCTACAACTCGAAGCTGAACAGGGCGATGGACCCGGTCCTGGATAAGCTCGCCGGGATAGACATGAAAGGTAAGGTGGGAGTCGCCTTCGGCTCTTACGGCTGGAGCGACGAGGGGGTTCCAACCATCATCGAGAAGATGAAGTCCTTCGGCATGAACGTGATCGAGCCGGGGCTCAGCGTCGTTCAGGTGCCCGACAAGGAGGCTCTGGAGAGGAGCTTTCACAAGGGCCGGACAGTCGCGAAGGGTATCACGAACTGAGGGGCGGTTTCACTTCACGCCCCATTTTTGATTCGTCTTAAAATTTCATAAATTTTTGATAATTTATTTGTGAAGACAAACGGTTGGTGCCGCAGATAACTGCGGAGCAATTTTCGTGCCGCCTGAGATATCGGGACGTTGTGGTGGACCCTGAGCGAGAATGGTCTGATTGGTATCGCTAGTGAAGGTAGACATGAAGCCCTTCCCAAAAAGGACAATTGTTGAGCATGATCACCGACCTGGAGAAGAGAAGTACTCTACTGCACCACGAAGATACATGTACCGCGAAGACGACGGCAGGGGAAAGCACACGACAACCGCTCGGGAGCTGCTCTTGCTCGGGAACGGCGGGATCATCATCGATAATCCGGGGGCATGAGGGAGATACAGCTCTGGGATGCCGGTGAAGGGCTCCACGACACCTTCCAGGTCATCACAAAGCTTGCCGCACAATGCAAATTCTCGGACTGCCAGCATAAGACGGAGCCAAGCTTTGCAGTTAAAAGGACGATAAACGAAAGGACGCTGTCGGAGGCCCGGCTGGAGAGCTACCGGAAGCTGCAGCGTGAGCTGATCGCCGTCGAGAGAAAGAAAAAACCGGCGCTGATGGCTGCAGAACGGAAAAAGTGGAAAAAGCTCGGCCATATGGCCAAAGAGATCCGCAAAAAGAAAGCGGGCGATCTTTAACGTGGCAAGTCTGGGACGGAAATTTGAATAATAAGAAGAGTTAAAATATTTCATATTCCCACAAAATTGGGGGAGGACGACCATGAAAATTCTGTTTTTGATCCTTATGATCGCGGTCCTCGTCTGCACCGCGGGCTGCGCCGATCGCGCTGAAGACGAAGCCGAAGTCGCCGAGCAGGCGGATTTGGCTCTGCTGGTGGAAAACACGACTGTAGATATCAAGAGCGGCAACTTGACCTATCCCGCCTACCTGGCAGCGCCGGCTTCGACAGGAGGCAAGGGCAAGATGACAAAATATCCGGGCATCGTGATGATCCACTCCTTCAACGGCCTTGAGCCCGGCTACCTGGACCTGGCCGACGAGCTCGCATCCCAGGGGTACGTGGTGATCGCTCCGGAGTGGCAGACCTTCGAGCGGACGCCGAAAGACGGGGTCGTCGAAGGGCTCGTCAGAAACTCGGCCGACTATCTGAAAGGAAGAGAGGACGTCGACGGCAAGAGGCTGGGCCTCACCGGCTTTTGCGCCGGTGGCAGGTACACGATGCTCTTTTTGCCCCAGATGGACGAGTTCAAGTCCGGGGTTGCATGGTACGGATTCCCGTACTCGGCAGGATTCAACAACGAAACTCGCCCCGCGGATCTGATCGGGGGGCTTGAGGCACCATTGCTGATCATCCACGGATCGAGGGACGCAGCCAGCCCAGTCTCCCAGATATATCAGTACGCCACGGCACTCGACGAGGAGGGGAAGTACTTCGAGCTGAAGGTTTACCAGGGCGAGCCCCACGGCTTCATGATCGAGGAGGGCGAGCTCTCTGAAAGCTTCCCAGCCCAGGACGCGAAGGTGGAGATGGCAAGGTTCTTCGACAGGACCTTGAAGTGAGGTTTCCTGCTTCGACCTCACACCTTCCACCCTCTTTTTTTTAGTTAGAGCTCCTCGTCAGACCGGCCCAGAACCATCTCGCTTACCCAGTCCCAGTCATGATCGTAGATGTGGGCCGAGGCGCTGACCGTCGTGATCGAGCCGGGCTCTGCGCCCGCCCTCTCTGCAACGTACTCGAGAAGCCTGGTGAGGCCATAGAGGTTTGCGGGGTAAGCGCCCGCAAAATCGTGGCTCCTGAATAGGACGGTGAGGTGGAGCCTCCCCCCCCTTATCTTGAAGTCGTCCACCATCATGCAGGGGACCTCCTCCTTCTTCGTATCGACAGGCGGTATCCAGGTGACGGCCGAGGCCCTCCTGGTGTTGGGGTTTGCCTTGAGGCGCCGTATGACGTACTCGATCTGGTCGACGGGTTCTTTGGCGTTTCCCTCGTCGCCCCCGTCCTCGTCACCCTCTTTTTCCTTCCCGAAGCTCGGCAAGGCCCAGGACCGGAGCCGTTCCCCATAGGTGTATTCAAAGCCCGGGTTCTCGCCGCTGATTAGCTGCTGGGCGTATTCCTCCAGCCGGGGCTGGTTCCAAGAATACTCCTCCGGGATCATATCCCTCCTCGGGTCTTCCACCACCACCTCGAGAGCCAAAATCTCCCTGGTCCTGGTGCCTCGCTCGTCGGTGATCTCCTCGCCCTGACGCCAGATGAGGTTGAGACCCCGGCGCCAGGCCTCGGGGATTGTATCCGCCCTGATAAACCTGCCAACCCTCACAAAAACACCGTTATGGGAGAGGGAGGAAATGGTAAAAATAGGTTCGTTCTGAAGAAATCAGAGATCGGCGATCCCGGCGATCGTGGGAATGGTTCTTCAACGCGGAGAAAGAGTAGCAGATCTGGAGATCTTCAAAATGGCGGACTTCGAGTGGGAGCTGATGGCGGCCCTGAACCGGTTCTTTGAGATTCGCGAGGTCAGAGGCGTCGCCTACAGGCTGAAGCAGAGTCGCTACACCTCCCAGGTGGTGGACCTCCTCGTCGACTCACCTCATTCGGAATACTACATGGCGATCGAGTGCAAGAGCATCGACGCCCGAAAAGCGAAAACCCTCTACTTCACCCAGCACTTTTCCATCGCTGGCGGCGTCCACCAGATCCAGCGGGCCGATCAGTTCATCGAAAGATCTGGAAGGCAGGGGATTCTGGCGGTGGAGCTGCGAAGGGGACCGGGGAAACCCAAGACCGCCCACCTCGTCCCCTGGAAGGCGGTGATCGAGATTTTCAGGTCCGAAAGCCCTGGTCTCCTGGTGGAAGATATAGAGGCCCTCCCTGCCCTGGAGAGAAAGAACGGCACCTACCGGATCGTGGCTGAAGATCTGCTCTTCTCCAGAAGCCTGTGATTCTTCGATAGGGCTACTCAGTTTTACTTCGCGCAAGAGAATTTGGATTAAGCTTATATCCCCTTCTGCCGCTCCCAAACTCCATGAAGCTTCCCGGTACCGAGACCCAACCGGAGAACGTCCACATCGCCATGGGAAAGCTGGAGATCAAACCAGGCATGACCTTTTTGGATCTTGGTTGCGGCTCTGGCGCAGTCTCCCTCGCTGCCTCCAGATTCACCGACAAAATCTACGGCATCGATCACAGATCCGAGGCAGTAGAGATGACCCAGGTCAAAGTCACGGGCGGGACGTTCCTCTGCGGCGAAGCCGAGGAGATCATACCGGAACTGCCGAAGATCGACCGGTGCTTCATCGGAGGGACGAGGGGGATAGATGCTTTCTTTCCCGTGCTGATGGAGAAGACGGCTTCTGGCTCAGTCATCGTCGCGGATCTCGCCAGGATCGGGATCGCATCGAAGGTCATCGACCTGATGAAGAAAGAGGGGATCTTTGAGGAGGTCCTCCAGATAGGAATATCCAGAGGCTACGATCTGGCCGGCGACATCGCCCTCCGGCCCATGAATCCGATATTCATGGTGGTGGGCCGATGCTGAGGAGGTTTGAGTCCATGGAGATGATATCATGCTTATAGGGGTCAGCCTCGGTCCCGGAGACCCAGAGCTATTGACCCGCAAGGCGGAAAAGGCCCTGAAGACCGCAGAGAAGGTCTTCGTCCCCGGCGAGATGGCGGCGGACATCGTCCGGCCCTACGCCGAGCCCGAGATCCTCGAGTTTCCGATGATCTCGGACAAAAAGAGGCTCCAGGAGATCTGGTCCGAGAACGCCGACCACGTCGCCTCCTACGCCTCCAGGGCAGAAACGGCCTTCGCCTGCATCGGCGACGTCAACACCTTCTCCACCTTCTCCCACCTGAAAAGGGTGGTCAAGGAACGCCACCCCGAGGTCGAGATCGAGACGATCCCAGGCGTCGGGACCGTCCCGGCCCTGGCGGCGAAGTTCGGAGTGGACCTCTCAGAGTCTTTTTTGGTATCCGACGGATCTCCCGTGGAGACGGTGATCAGGATGAAAGCTGTCCGGCCCGCAAAGCTTGCAGCAGAGCTGAAGGAAGAGGGGTTCGACGAGTTCGTCCTCGGGACCAGACTCTACACCCCCGATGAGAGGATCGTTCGGGGAGAGATGCCGGATAAGAGCGACTACTTCAGTGTCCTCTGCGCCAGGAGGATAAGATGAAAATTCACTTCGTCGGCGCTGGGCCCGGTGACCCGGAGCTGATCACCGTCAAGGGCGCAAGGCTCCTTGAAGAGGCAGACCTCGTCGTCTACGCGGGGTCCCTCGTCAACCCGGCCCTCCTGGAGAAACTGAAGGCGAGGCTCGTCGACAGCAACACCATCAACCTCGAGGAGATCAACGGGATCATGCTCGAGGCCCTCGAAAAGGGCGAGAAGGTGGTGAGGCTCCACAGCGGTGATCCCGCCCTCTACGGTGCGATCCTCGAGCAGATGAGGCCCCTGGAGGAGGCCGGAGTGGAGGTGGAGGTGGTCCCCGGCGTCTCCTCCCTCTTTGCGGTCGCCGCGACCCTCAAGACCCAGCTCACGTTGAAAGGGGTCTCCGAATCTCTGATCGTGACAAGGCCTGCTGGAACCACCCTAGAAAAAGACCAGATCCGGGATCTGTCCAGGTTCGGCACGACGATGGCGATATTTTTGGGGACGGACAAAATAAAGGAGACGATGAGGTCCCTCGAAGTATCGACGGATACGCCAGTGGCCGTCGTCTACCACGCCTCCTGGCCCGACGAGAGGGTGATCATCGGCACCGTCAAGGACGTCGCCGATAAGGTGGAGGAGGCCGGGATTACCAAGAGCGCCCTGATCCTGGTGGGAAATGTCATATCGAGAAGCGGTTTTGGGAGGTCTCACCTATACCGAAGTCGGTAGCGGTCCTGGTCTTCGACCGCAACCTCGCCGAAGGGGAAAGGATCTCGAGCGCCCTCTCGGACCGGTACGAGCCCAAGATCGTGATCTACAGGAAGGACCACCCCGAGGAAACGCTGGAATCTCTGGAGAAGTTCGACCTGGTGGTGGCGGTGATGGCCGTCGGGATCGTGGTGAGAATGATCTCTCCGGCTCTGAAAAACAAGTGGACCGACGTGCCGGTGGTGGCCGTCGACGCCTCCCTGCGGTGCGCTGTTCCCGTCGTCGGGGGGCACCACGGAGCCAACGATCTGGCATATCATTTATCCGAAAAATTGGGTACCTACCCCGCCATCACCACCGCCACCGATGCCGCCGACCGGCCCTCTCTCGAGGGGACGGCCAAAAAATTCGGCGCTTTTGTAGTTAACAGGGACTCCTCCAAGGACGTAAACCTAGCCTTCCTCAGAGAGGATGTCCCTATCATCAGGCTGAAGGGACCAAAGGTCGTTTTGGTGGACGATGATGTGGCGGTTTTGAAGAGCAGGGAGGGCGTCGTCGTCGGCCTCGGCGCGAGAAGGGGCATTGAGCCCTCCGAGGTGGCAGAGGCCGTCGCATCCGCCCTGAAATCCACGGGAAGAAGCGCCGAGGAGATCAGGGTGATCGCCACAGCCTGGATCAAGAAAGACGAGATCGGGATCACGAAGGCAGCAGAGAAGCTGGGATGTGAGGTCGTCTACCTGGGAAAGGAGATCCTCAACGCCCAGTCGCCGACGACGGAGTCGAGGGCCTCTTCCCTTGGCCTCGTGGGCGTGGCAGAGCCCGCGGCTCTCGCCTTATCCGAGAGGCTGATCATGCCCAAAAGGATCTACGGGAGGGTGACCGTTGCCCTCGGAGAGTAAGCTGTACATCGTCGGGATCGGGCCCGGCAGCCGGGCTCTTCTGACGAGGAAAGCGAAAGAGGCGATAGCTGATTCTGAAAGCGTTGTCGGCTACAGACCCTACCTCGACCTCGTCTCCGACCTTCTGGAGGGAAAGACCGTCAGCTCCACCGGTATGGGACGGGAGGTGGATAGGGCCAGAGAAGCGGTTGACCTCCTCGATGGGGGATCTGTTGCCCTGATCAGCAGCGGCGACCCCAACGTCTACGGGATGGCGGGGCTGGGCCTCGAGGTCGCCTCGGGAAAAGTGGACCTCGACCGGG
>DUKF01000202.1:7853-15940 GCA_013329455.1 Methanotrichaceae archaeon
TCACCTCTTTTTCTGCAGCAGCCTGCAAAGCCGGCATCACCTTCAGAGATTCTGTGGCCGTGATCAGCCTCAGCGACCTTCTCACCCCCTGGTCCGAGATCGAAAAAAGGGCGAGGGCCGCATCCAAGATGAAGATGCCCATCGCCCTCTATAACCCCCGGAGCAAGAAGAGGACCTGGCAGCTCGATCGGGTTCTCGAGATCTGCACCGAAGGCAGCGAGATCGATCGAGATCTGGTGGTGGCAAGGAACGTCGCCCGCCAGGGCGAAACCCTCTGGTGGACATCGGCAAGAGAGATGCTGGAAAATGAGGACCTCCGCCAGGAGGTGGACATGTTCACCCTTTTGATCCTCGGAGGCGAGGGGATGACGATAGGCAGGTCCGTTTCAGAGTCGAGGATCAACCTGGTGGGGGTGGGGCCGGGCGATCCTCGCCATTTGACTCTGGAGGCTGAAGGGCTCGTTGAGAGGTCGGACCTGATCCTGGGTCCCGAGAGGCACCTTGGCGCCGCGAGAGAACTGACCAGTGGCGAGATGATCTCTCACAGGGGAAATTTCATAGAGAGGATCAGGGCAAGGATCGAGGCGGCAAAAGAGGCAGAAGGCCGGGGCGAGACCGTCTCGATGCTCTTTGGGGGCGACCCGAGCACCTTCAGCTCCGCCTGGCGAGCTCTCGACCATTCAAAAGTTCACGTATCCCCGGGTGTTGGGGCTTTCTCGGCAGCGGCTGCAAGGCTCGGAGCGCCCCTGGTCAACGATTTCGCCCTCCTCTCGGGCCGGGATGACGATACTCCCAGCAAGGTCCTCAGGCTGATGGAGAGCGGCTTTGCTGTCGTCGTCTACAACCAGAACTCCCAGAAGTTATCCGGCCTCGCGGAGGGGATCGGCGATCTGGACCCGGATAGACCCTTAGGCCTCGTCCAGGATGCAACCCGGCCCGAGGAGAGGATCTCCGTGGGGAGAGCAACGGATCTGGCACACCCGAGCTTCGGGGGCAGAAGGTGCGCCCTCATCCTCGCGGGACCCGGGGCCCAGATAAAAGAGGGTAGAATAATCACCCAGAGAGGATACCAGACCAAGTACGATTACTAAAACCGGTTGCGGAGAAGATGACAAAAAAGAAGTATTCAGATCTGGGGGCGGTCACGCCCGAAGCGAGAGAGATCTACAACAAAAGCAGAAATTTCATCGCCGGGATCGTGGGGGACAAGACTCCCGAGGACAAGATAAAACAGCGCTGCGTCATTGCCACCGGCGACCTGGGCGTCGCCGAGATGCTCAGGTTCAAAAAAGACCCCGTGACCGCGGGCCTTGAGGCCCTGGACGAGGGGGCGGCCATCTACGTCGACATAAGGATGGTGGAGGCGGGAGTTGTGAAGAAGGGACACAATAGCCCCGTCATCACGGCCATCGGCAAGGGAGACCGGCTCGCCGAGAAGGAGGGGATCACCAGGACCTCGGCGGGATTTCTGAAGCTGAAGAGTGACCTCTCCGGGAGCATCGTTGTCATAGGAAACGCCCCTTCGGCACTTTTGACCCTCTGCAGCCTCATAGAGAAGGGCGAGGCAAAGCCTGCCCTCATGATCGGGGTTCCCGTCGGGTTCGTCAACGCCGCCGAGAGCAAGGAGAGGCTGCGAGAGATCAATGTCCCCTCGATATCGACTGTGGGGACCCGAGGCGGAACACCGATCGCCGTCGCCGCAATAAACGAGATCATAAACATGCGCCATGAAAAAAAGGGCCTCTGAAATCAAAGAGATCGAGAAGATCCGTCATGGAAAAAAAAGCCTCTGAAACAAGGGAGATCCAGGACCCCATTTCCGGGATGGCGATACCCACCGAATGGGTTGAGAAGGCCAAAGACCCCAAGGTCCTGGAGAAGGTTAAAAGCGGTCTATGGGCGCTCCTCTCCGACGGCGCCCTCCTGAGAAGGGGCTTCACCACTGGTACGACAGCGGCCGCCGCCTGCAAGGGGGCCGTAATCTCCCTGAATGGACCGGTCGACCGGGTCACAGTTCTCACCCCGGCGGGGATCAGGGTTTCAGTTCCCGTCGAAGGGAGGGACGGGATCTGCAGTGCTGTCAAGATTGGAGGCGATCACGAGTCTGACGTCACCGCCGGGGCTGTGATGGAGGCGAGGGCCGAGCCCTTAGAGATCGAGATGGAAGAGAGGGTCGATACGGGAGAAGCGATCGAGCCCGAAGAGAATATCAAGCTCGTTGAAGGCCCAGGCATCGGCAGGATCGGTTCCGCGGGCCTCTGCGCCCCTCTGGGAAAGCCCGCAATCAGCCGATTTGCAAGAGATGAGATCAGCAAGGCGATCGAGGAGGGGATGGCGGAGACTGGGCTTGCGGCGGTCCGGGTGGAGCTGGAGGTGAAGGACGGCGAGAGGATCGCAGCCCAGACGATGAACCCGAAGGTCGGTGTTGTCGGCGGGATATCGATCCTGGGCTCGACGGGCTTTGTCGAGCCCTGGAACGAGCACCTCGGCAAGAGCAGGGGGGCCGAGATCCTGGAGCCAGACCGGGTGGTGGTCACCACCGGGAGGGTCGGCCTCAAGTACAGCAGGTTCCTCTTTCCCGGACACAAGGTTGTCCTCCTCGGAAACCAGCTCGATCGGCTCCGCTTCAGGGAGGGTCAGGACAGCGTCCTATGCGGCCTTCCGGCCCTGATACTGAAGTGGGGTATGCCCGAGGTCCTGGAGGGGACTGGATACGGGACCGTCGCCGAGATGGTGGAGAAGGAGCCCGACCACTCCAGGATCAAAGAGGCGATCCGAAAGGTCGGGGAGAGGCTGCCCCAAACGAGGATTGTCCTTCTCAACAGGGACGGGTCCATCCTCAAAGACGAGGAGCCGTGACTGATCGGTTTTGAGGTAAAAAGCGATTGAGGTGGGTCAGAAGATGAAGATCATTGGAGTGGGAGCAGGGCCAGGGATGCTGACCTATGAGGCGGCGAGAGCCATAAAGGAGGCCCGTCTCATCCGCGGGTCAAAGAGGGCCATCGACCTGGTTCGAGAAAAGATCGATCCCGGCTGCGATGTGAGGGCGATCGAGAACTACAGGACTCTCCGGGAGCTTCCCCCGGAGGCTGTGGTCCTCTCCACGGGAGACCCGATGCTAAGCGGCCTCGGCTACCTGGACGGGGAGGTCGTGCCGGGGATATCCAGCATGCAGGTCGCCTGCGCAAGGCTGAAGGTCAGCCAGCTGAAGGTGGTTCCCATATCCGTCCACGGGAGGAACATGGACCCAGAGCCGATCCTCGAAGAGGTTGCGAGGGGAAAGAGCGTCTTTCTCCTCGTCGACGACTCCACAAACCTTACCGGCCTCTTCCAACTCCTGGAGGGGAAAGGGCTGAGAAGGGACGTTGCGATCCTCATAGACCTCGGCTACCCTGAAGAGGAGATCCTCCGGGGAACGACCGCAAACCCGCCGCATTCGAAGGAGCTCGCCTCGGTGATGATAGGAGATCTCGGGTTCGAGACAACCCCTTGATTTCCACTGAAAATCCCACAAATAGATAAGTAAAAAAATAGATGCCTACTTTGATTCGCAGACCTTGCAAGGGGAATAACCCGCTTCCCGTGCCTCCCAGACGTCGGAGAAGAATATTCTATTTTCGGGCTTGATCTTCTTGGCATAGCTGCAATCAGGTCGGTGATATTTGTCAGAAGTCACGCTGCCCACATAATAATCCTCGTAATCGTTTTCGTCTTCAGTTTCGGGTTCTTCAATATCAACAGGCAGGGCATGATCATCGGTGTATGAACCCGAATTCGTGTCTGAGCTCTCATTATTGAGGTCCGAAATTGAACCGGAGTCTGAGGTTTCGTCATCGAGGATGGACTCATCCGCCTTCTTCTGGTCGTCTGAACTGGAATCAGAACTTCGGCCCTTCCCGTCCGATTCGAGGTTGCGAGAGGAATCCTCGACGTTTCGTTGCGTGCCAATCGATTTGGAGGTGGATGAGGTCGAAGCCACTTTTGCGGATCCAGAGGGTGAACGAGAATCTGTAGATCCTTTTTCAGAGGTCGCTTCTCGGTCATATGCCGCCCCGCTTCCGTCCCAGATTACGAACTTTGGATCGTCCTCCGCAACCAGGCAGTCTCTTCGCTCGGATACAAAAAGCCCCTCTACTTCCAGAAGACATGAATAGCCCCGTTCCGGGCTGAGACGGCAGTTCTCGCATATATCGAAATCGCGGCCCTTGCCTGGCTCCACCTCGATCATCATGTACCTGGTCCTCTCGACGAGCCGATCCCCATCCCAGAGGGTGGCGTTGAGGATCAGATAGGGCAGGGTTGATCCGCCCTGAAGAGTCAGAGTTCCCCAGGTCCGAAAGAGGCTCGTGCTGACTGAGGAATCGAAATTCTGGAACAGTGAGATCGAAGGTGAAGAGGGCATCGCATCGGAGACCGCATAGGACGACTTTGGATCCGACTCCTCAAGCACAGAAGATCCGAGACCGCTCGTTGCAGATGGAGCCTGCCAGAGATCCCTGAAAGAGGAGATGCCATCCCAAGAGATTGAGGGGCCAATCCGTGAGATCCAAGAATCGCACTCCTTCCGGACCGAGGAGAGGGCGATATCAAGTTCTGATGGGACCTCGATCTCATTTCCCGCCTGAAGGTATACCGCAGATGCGAGAAGGACCAGAAAAAGGAAGGAGAACTGGACTGATCTCTTGAGCGATAGAAGCTTTGGCGACAAAGGCGCAACCCCTTTATTTCCACTGGATAACGGCATCAGGAGCGGTTATGTTTTCGAACTTCAGGTCGATGGCATGAAGACTGATCTTCGGGCCGGTCGGACACAGAATCCACACATCAGTCCCTCAACCGCCCCAGAACCTTCAGCGCCTCCTTGATGTACTCGAGCTGGCTCTTGAGCCTGCCCAGATCCTGCTCATCTCGCATCTTCTCGGAGATCTCCCTGATCTTCTGGAGGATCGCCCTCTGAAGCTCTTCTTTCGCCAGATCCACCTCGTCTTTCGAACCAGTCTTTCCGGATACTGCTTCGCGATGGGCAATTTCACTGTTATCTCGGGTTTCTGGAGGCAGGGTCTGCTCGATGCCTCTCCTTCCCTCGAACTCGACCGCTGAAACTCCCTCTGTCTCGGCGGTCAAGATTGGACGCGATTTGCTCGAAGGTCTCCCTTCAGATTCAACCGCGAAATTTTCCGCCTGAGATGGAACCTGCGGTGCGCCCGCCTCCATAAAGGAGCAGACAGGACATATCACCTCCCCTTTGTAACGGAACAGCGGAGCTCCGCAGTCGTGATGGGTAGCCAGCATCGTCCCTCCCATCTCCAGCAACCTCGTTATCCTCTTAATAGCCTCTTCTTCTTCCATCAATGATCACCAAGCATCAACCAGCATCACTAAGAATCACCAAGCAGCACAAAACCGACGGCCGATGTAAAACGACTTGAAGCCACCATATGTTTAAATATGACAACTATATCATAACCTGTTGGGACGGACTTTATCCTTAACCCTTTTGCCGTCTTGAAAGTTTGGTGATTCCATGGCAGCTGAAAATGTGATTAAGCAGTGCATCGAAGCTTTAGAGCATATAATGAGCGACGATACCGTTCCCAGAAACATAAGGCGTTCTGCGGAGAGCGCAAAGTCAACCCTTCTTAACGAGCAAGACTCTGAGGCGATCAGAGCTGCATCCGCCATATCGGTCCTGGACGAAATAAGCAACGACCCGAACATACCCCTTCACACCAGAACCCTTATCTGGAACGTCGCCAGCCAGCTCGAGACAGTCCCCGTCGACTGATTCCGCTGAAGGCCGATCGGCCGAGCTGAAGAGGAAAAAAGGGCAAAACAGCCGCGTAGCCGAATTGCATTCTCACATCCAACTTGCATTTTCTGATATATCGCGAATCAGCGTCCAAAATTCGATATGAAGGTGGGTTATGCCCTTCTATATCGGAAAATATCGGGATATTCTTTTAGAATCGGATTGCACAAGGCCGAAATTGCTCAGATCAACGTCCGACCAACATCTCGGCTCTTCTTTACGCCCTTTAATTTCCACCTTGGCCGGATCCATTCAGATCATTCATATAGGGCTTTCATGTATTCATGTCGAGAACCACGTGATATGAATGCCCCTTTATTTCCACTGGGCCCCCGACCCCTTTATTTCCACTGGAGTAAAGATGTAGTGGGTCGAGAGGTTATCTGAGAGATGGTTAAAAAAATATCAATATATTTTATTTTTAAATAAAATCTTACCGTGGATTCAACCCCAACACTTCTACTGGAACACTAACCCCCCTTTATTTCCACTGGAGATTGAGAGTATAGTAGACAGCGATCTTCATCAGGGAGATTGAGCCTCAAATGTAGTTGTTGAATCATGAAGAATTACATCAACTTGCATAAATTCTCATCAAGCATCTTATACGAAATCTTGTTTCTTAGAATAAATTGCAAATTGATGTTTTCCGCCATTCCTGGTTTTGGGGAGAACTATGTTCGCATCTGTGCTCACAGTGAATAGGATGAGAATCTTTAAGTACGATTAGTGAATTAGTTACAGCGGGCTATATTCCTATTATTCTAACAGAACACAATGCTAGGTATATTCCAATTCCAATGGAAATAAAGGGGTGGGGGGGTTTGCAGTAGAAATGGTGGAGTCACACCGCAACTCTTAATAACAGATAGAATGTATTTTGTTTTTTGTCTGGGGGATTTTGTCTTTCATGTCGAGTGGATTATTCGCAGACCTCTTGAAAAAGGGGGAAATATTTGAGTTCAGAGACGTGTTGCGCTCCAGCTACACGCCCTCAGAACTTCCCCATCGTGAGGAACAGATCAACGGCATGGCCTCTATTTTGGTTCCGGCTCTCCGGGGCGAGCTTCCCTCCAATGTTCTGATATATGGGAAAACCGGGACAGGGAAGACCGCCGTGGCCAAGTACGTTGGATCTGAGCTGGAGGCGGCAGGAGGCGGGAGTGTCTCCAAATGCTCCTTTATCTACATCAACTGCGAAGTTATCGATACCCAGTATAGGGTCTTGGCCCACCTAGCTCGTTGTTTTGGCAGAGAAGTTCCAATGACCGGCTGGCCCACGGATCAGGTTTACGAGGAGGTTAGAAAATCCCTGAACGAGGACCAACGTATGGTGGTCGTTGTCCTCGATGAGGTCGACAAGCTGACGAGAAAGGGCGACGATATCCTATACAACCTGACAAGGATCAACTCGGACCTGGAAAAAGCTGGGGTCAGCTTGATAGGGATCTCCAATGACCTGAAGTTCACGGACTTCCTGGATCCCAGAGTTAAAAGCTCCCTTGGAGAGGACGAGATAATCTTCCCACCCTACAATGCGGAGCAGATCAAAGACATACTGGAACAGAGGGCAGCTATGGCCTTCAAACCCGGCGTTCTGGCTGAAGACGTAATCCCCCTTTGTTCAGCTCTCGCAGCCCAGGAGCACGGAGACGCGCGGCGGGCTCTTGACCTTCTGAGGGTCTCAGGGGAGCTTGCTGAGAGGGTGGGGTCCGACCGGGTGACGGAAGATCACGTCAGATCCGCTCGGGCCAAGATCGAACGTGACCGAGTGAGGGAGGTTGTAATGACTCTCCCGACCCAGTCCAAGCTCGTCCTCTACAGCGTCCTACTTTTGGAGGAACAGGGCATAAAGAATGTCACCACTGGGGGTGTCTACGGCATGTACAAGCAGCTCTGCCCCCTAGTAGACCTCGATTACTTGACCCACCGGCGGATCGCCGATCTGATCGCGGAGCTCGACATGCTGGGGATAATTCACACCGTGGTGGTGAGCAAGGGCAGGTACGGGAGAACCAAAGAGATATCTCTGAGCATCTCCCTCGCCAAGCTGAAGGCGATGATCCTGGACGACTATCGTCTCAAGGACCTCATCGGCGGTACGTCCTCGCTCCAGAGCAGATGGGGCTGACGGCCGCAGCGACCAGCCTTTCGCCTTCGAATAGTAATATTTCCCACATTTCAATCAAATTTCGAAGACATTCTCCGTCCGAGAAATCTCTTTCTCCCCTTTTCGA
Organism: Methanotrichaceae archaeon; assembly: GCA_013329455.1. Classification (GTDB taxonomy): domain Archaea; phylum Halobacteriota; class Methanosarcinia; order Methanotrichales; family Methanotrichaceae; genus Methanocrinis; species Methanocrinis sp9297u. The sequence continues at coordinate 15,900 of DUKF01000202.1, forward strand.
AGGCCTAAGGGTCTGAGATGACTGATTTTGCCTTCTAAGGG
>DUKF01000202.1:15963-22525 GCA_013329455.1 Methanotrichaceae archaeon
CAGGAATAAAAAGCGAAAAGTGCGCCGACCGGGATTCGAACCCGAGTTTATGCGTTGGCAACGCATAGTGATAACCACTACACTATCGGCGCTCTGGAACTGGCCATCACACACCCCATAACGTTCCAGCGTAAAAACATTGCGGGTAGACCAGCTTATTCTTCGCCCCCCCATCAGTTGGTTTCGATCCCGCCCCCGGGATCATGTCTATCGGTTCGGTCGGTGAGGGTGCAGGGCTGTTGCCTCGCGTTTTTCAGTCTCAACCTTCGGGAAAATGGGGCCTCTACTCAGCCTCCACTCCCGGCTGGCTGCACATATTTTTATCTATCATCAACTTCAAACCCGATATCACGTTGGTGGTGTGTTCTCGTGTACGACATCATAATTATCGGGGCGGGCCCGGCTGGCCTTACCGCCGGGATGTACTGTGCCAGGGGCGGGAAGAAGACCCTCATCCTCGGAAGCGTCTACGGATCGCAGCAGTCGATGGGCGGTCTCTACGAGAACTATCCAGGCTTTCCCGATGGCATCCAGGGGATCGAGCTCTCTGAGCGGATGTTGTCTCAGGCCGAAAAGTACGGTGCAGAACTTCGCGAGGAGGTCGTACTGAAGATGGTCTCCCTAAACGGCGTCTTCAGTGTCAAAACCGAAAGCTGGGAGTACGAGTCGAGGGCCCTGATCATGGCGACTGGTGCCTGTCATCGCAAGCTGAAAGTTCCTGGCGAGGAGGAGTACGCTACTAGAGGCGTCTCCTACTGCGCCTACTGTGACGGCTCCCTCTTCAGAAACAAGACCGTCGCTGTGATCGGCTATGGAAACGGCGCGGCGAGAGCAGTTCTGTATCTTGCTGGGCTCTGTCAAAAAGTCCACCTCTTGAACGTCCGGGAGGACCTCGTCGCAGAGGCCGTCTACCTCGATCGGATCGAAGCCCTTACGAACCTCAGCGTACTCCAGGGGGTCGAGGTGATGCAGATCCTGGGAGACGGTTTCGTGACGGATGTTGAGTTCAAGGCGAGAGGCAATGTTCGCTCTCTGAAGGTCGACGGGGTCTTCGTCGAGATGGGTGTCGAGCCGAACATCGATCTGGCCGCTGATCTCGGCGTTGAGCTGACTAAGGGTGGATTCGTCAGGGTGAATCGGCTAACCCAGGAGACGAACATCCCCGGGGTCTTTGCAGCTGGGGACGTCACCGGCGGGAGGATGCAGGTGACGACGGCCGTCGGCGCCGGGACGTCAGCGGCCATCAGCGCCATGAGGTACATCCAATAATCCGGTGGGTCTGGTGGCGATTCGAAAGGATCTGCCCTCCCTCCTCTTCAGACCAGATCTATTTTCCACGTCCCTCTTTCCCCGAACTCAAAGTTTTGGGTCCGAGGTTTCTATGTATCAGATTCTAATATGAGAAGCCCAAAAAGACGGACCTCGGATCTCGTATTCAACAGAGCAAAAAAGGGCGAGCTTTCCGATTCCGACAAGACATGATCTCAAAACACGACGGTGGTGACACTTTCACGAACAAGAAACGATCCAAGCCCGACCCCACCAGGCCGGTGGCGGTATGGCGGTCAATGGATCTCCTGGACGGAGAGCCGGTCGGGTGCCTGACCATAATCCTGAGGACGAGAGGGTGCAGGTGGCGCCAGTGTACCATGTGCGGTTACGCTTCTGAGGGAGCGCCAGCCACCGAGGAAGATCTGATGGTCCAGTTTAGGGCCGCCACTAAAGACCTGTCCTCTGAGGATCAGGTTGTCAAGATCTACACCAGCGGCAGCTTTCTCGACCCAGCCGAGGTCCCAGAATCGGTGAGCTCCCAGATTCTGGACGGCTTGGCGGCCGCCGGGGTGGAGAAGCTCGTCATCGAGTCGCGGCCGGAGTACGTGACCAGGGAACGGGTCGAGGACTCCGTATCCAGGATCAGGACGGAGGTTGCGACGGGCCTAGAGACCTCCAGCGACCTCATCAGGGATCACTCCATCCGCAAAGGGTTTTCCTTCGAGGAGTTCAAGGCTGCGGCAAATACCGTTCGTATCGGAGGTGGATCGGTCAAGACCTATCTTCTCCTCAAGCCTCCCTTCCTCTCCGAGGGAGTAGCGATCTCTGACGCCCTCAGATCCGCTCGTGATGCGGCACCTTTCTCTGACGTCCTCTCTTTGAACTTGAGCAACATCCAAAGGGGAACTCTCATGGAGCGGATGTGGATCCGGGGCGATTATCGGCCTCCCTGGCTCTGGAGCGCCGTCGAGGTATTGAAGACCGTTACCTCGATCCCCATCGTCTGCGATCCCGTGGCCGCGGGCGCAAGGCGCGGTCCTCATAACTGCGGCAGGTGCGACGAGGCGATCGAGAAGGCGATAAGGGAGCATGCCCTCACACAGGACGTTGGAGTCTTTGAAGATCTCGATTGCGGGTGCAGGGCTGCCTGGGAGAAGGTGGTGGAGCTGGAAGACTACAGCTTTGGAGCGCCGCTCTTCTGAGGACCGTGATTTTCCTCCCTAAAATGAGCTCTCCGGAATTTCGGCTCACCGGCGCCGGAGCTCTTGTTACTTTTAATTTCTATATTAATAAGCAATTTTCAGCGGCCTTAATTTTTGGTTGGAACCCTGGGTACGTCTGAATCTTTATTTTTAGTAATTTTTGCATCTGCAGATAGCTTGCTTTTTCGAATCCTCTTTTCACACCGTAATATTGTTCAACTCTTTGATTCCGAGGTATACGTCATCATAAATCATCATCATATCGTTTACGTCATCGAAAATTGTCATAAATCTCTCGGACTCATAAAAACGTTAATAATGTCTTTAACATCATTATTAATCATTATAGTACTGCTTTTGTCGTTATAAATCGTTATATTAGTTTTCGCAGGTTAAAAAACAATTTAAAAGGTTTTTTGTCATTATTATTCATTATAATCGTTTATTGACCCAAAAGGACTTAATATCAGGAGATTAACAGGGGCGCGGTTAGTTGGAGGCAATATATGTCCAACACGAAAAGATCACGATCCAAAGGGAAATGCCTTATGTATCTGTTATGTGCTGCGATTGTGTTTCGCACAAAGTGGTTAGAAGGCCATACTTCGTGGACGAAAGGATTTTCGGATGTTGTGCCGGACAAATCGGCCACTGATATAAAGGTATCTTCTACTTCTAACGACGTCAGAGAGCCGCAAAAGGTGTAAAGTTGGCAGGAGCTTTTAAATCTTTCATAAATCGGCTTGTTTTGAGTGTTGCGGTCATGCGAACGGAGGATAAACAAGCACAATAAGGTATGGAGGAATAGATTTTATGGTGAGTACAGTCGACATGGGTTTGTTCGGCATATTCTTGCTGGTACTGCTATGCCCATTTTTCATAAAGAAAGTTGAAGAGCAGCTGGAAGCATTCCTGTTTTTGATGGGCGTATCTGCAGTTACCATAGCCAGTGCCTGGCATATGGAGCTTGTGATGGAGGCTGTCGAGGAGCCCATCATGAAAGGCATAGTTCCGGCGGTGTTGGTCGCAGGTCTGATATTCTACTACGGAAGATCTCACGCACAGCGGGTAATGAATGTCCTCTTGGACAAGGTTCCTCTCAAGATACTGGTCTTCTTTGTAGTGGTGATTCTAGGGCTCTGTGCAAGCCTGATCACGGCCATAATTGCGGCCCTGGTGCTGGTAGAGGTTGTGAGCCTCATGCCTCTAGACCGCAAGACGCGGATCAAACTCACAGTGGTGGCGTGTTTCTCAATTGGTCTTGGAGCAGCACTGACCCCGGTGGGAGAGCCTCTCTCCACAATAGCGATCACCAAGTTGCAGGGTCCGCCATATTATGCCGGTTTCACCTTCCTGCTGGATACAATAGGCACGTATATATTACCGGGCATACTTGCGTTCGGCATACTGAGTACGATCGTCGTTGGGAAAAAAACCACCGAAAAGCAGGTGGATGTCGTTGCTAGTGGTGGTGACACTCTCAGAGATGTTGGGATTAGGGGTGCGAAGGTATACCTTTTCGTGATGGCGCTCCTGCTCTTGGGAAGTGGCTTCAAGATCATAATAGACACCTACCTGATCCACATACCCTCAATGATCCTCTACTGGGTTAACATGTCGTCTGCAGTGCTCGACAATGCGACCCTGACGGCAGCAGAGATCGGCCCAAGCATGGAGATGAGTCAGATCAAGGCCATTTTGATGGGCCTTTTGATTTCCGGTGGTATGCTCATCCCTGGTAATATTCCAAACATCATATCTGCAAACAAGATGGGCATCACCAGCAAAGAGTGGGCTCGCACCGGCGTTCCCATCGGGCTTGTAGCGATGCTGCTGTACTTTGGGTGGATATTCTACATTTAAATTCTGTGGAGTAGATATCCGAGGATAAACTGATGCGAGGATGGTTATAATGTTCGAAAAGGTGTTAGTTCCAACAGACTTTTCAAAGTACGCGCATGAAGTCGTGGAGTGCATTGGCGAGCTTCCAGGCTTGAAGGAGATAGTGCTTCTTCACGTGGTGGATGCCACCCATCCTTCAAAGCATGGATGGACTCGCGGGCCCGAAGTTGAAGATGCCAAAATCGATCTTGGCGACATAAAAGAACGGCTCGAGAAACTTGGCTTCAAGGTCACTGTGAGTCTGGAAGTGATAACTGAAGCTGACGTTTCAAGGACCATTCAAAGGGTCGCAGACGAGGAGAACATATCCCTGGTAGTGATGGGTGCTCGCGGAAAGGGCCGCATATCTGGCATCCTTATGGGAAGTGCCTCCACAGGTGTCGTCCGTTTCTGCGATAAGGACACCCTGATCATGCGCTACAAGATGCTGGAGGGGCTCGACGGGGCAAAGTACGAGAAGTTCTGCCCAATGATGTTCTCTAAGGTCCTCTGCACCACAGACTTTTCAGAGGCTTCAGAGTCGGCTCTCTCCACAATAAAGGATCTGAAGGACGTCATTGGAGAGGTCATTCTGGAGTACGTTGTCTCCAAGGGTGAGACGCAAGAAGAGATCGAAGTCTATGTCGCAGAGGCGAGGGAGAAGCTCGAGAAGGTCAAGGAGGATCTCGCCGGCGCAGGCCTCAATGTGAGAGCCCACGTCGACGTTGGCAGCCCCCGCGAGCAGATCAAGTCCCTTGCCATAAGAGAGGATGCATCTCTGATCGTGATGAGTTCACACGGCAAGACATGGCTGAAGCAGCTGATGGTGGGAAGCACCACCTTTGATGTCGTGAGGACTGCAGAGAGGCCGGTCCTGATCGTGAGATCCAAGTAAGCGGCTTAGGTCTCAAACTTTTTTTGGGGGAGAAGTTTCGATGCCCATTCGGCATCGAGCTCCTCTTTTTCTCAATAGTTTTTTTGGTTTTCTTGGTGATGATAAAAGCTCAACGGGCCAACGGATATGATACCAGAGGCCAAGGGCCAAAGCATACATTATGCGTTATATTTATTACTTTTTTATTAGATTTGAATTCAGCTGAATAAGGCGAAAATCTTAACTATTAAGAATGATAAATTCGGCGGTAATTGGTAGGTGGTAAGATATGCCCAGCACAGAGAAATCACAATCCAACAAGAAATTTCTGCGGACCAAAACCTCCAAGTGCCTCCTATACGTCCTATTTGGTGCGATCGTATTCCGCACAAATTGGCTTGAAGGCTACTCAACGCGTCCGAGGTGGCTCCCGTCTGGTGTACCGAATAAAACAGTCTCTGAGATGAAAAGAGACATTCGTGTTTGGGGCTCTGTACTTGTGGCCATCGGGATTTTTGGCATCATGCTCTCCGGATTTCTGGATCCAGTCTGGGGAATAATTCTGGTGATATTCGGCGCGTCAGCGCTGGGAATTCAGGAACGCAGCATGTTCATCCCCCTTGGGATGGCTTTGCTGTTCGCCGGTCTTATAAATGTGAGTGCTGGCGGGTTTGGGATTGAATCGATATTCGGTCTTCTCATGATCGTTTTGGGTGCACAGGAGATTAGAACGATAAGGACGTATGCCCCAACAGCAGTGTGAGTTCGAGGGCTTATTTCGAATACGAAGAAATGGCCGCCCTTCCAACAGTCTTGCCCTCATTTTTTTGGGGGCAATTCGAATCCCACATTTCGGTTTTTGCCACCAGAATTTTAAGGACAACTCAAAACGAAAAGGCTAGCGGTGCTGGTTCCCGGTGGGTTGTATCTGAGACCTGATATCTAATCTACATCACTTCAGTTGCACCCTTCCATGGAACCAGCGCAGGGATTGCGGCATCTGGCGAGCGTATGCCGCAACTATTCGCCTTTTGCTTTTATCAGCAAGACGTCTTTACTGCCATCACCGTTCGATTCTGTACCGCCCGTGATGATGTAACTGCCATCTGATGTTTCGTCGATTGCGGTGGCCCAGTCGTTACCTTCCCCGCCGAAAGTCTTGTCCCACTCCATATCTCCTTTTGAGTCGGTCTTAACCAGCCAGACATAACTCTTGTCAGCCGTATTTATCAACCAGGAGTGTACCGCACCCTCATTGTGACGCGTTGTGTAACCTGCGATGATATAGCCATTATCTTTCGTCTCCTGGACAGCTGTACCCTCATCAAAACTA
>DUKF01000146.1:0-13226 GCA_013329455.1 Methanotrichaceae archaeon
GAAGATCAATCAGGAGCTGGGCGACAAGAGCGGCATGGCCAGCAGTATGGCACAGTTGGGACGCATCGCCGAACTGGAAAGAGACTACGTGACAGCAGTCCAAATGTGGCAGCAGGCGTATTCAATCTTCGAGGATTTGAGGTCACCCAATAAGGATATCGTGGCCGGATGGTTCGCAAGGTTGCGGGAGGAGTTGGGTGAGACTGAGTTCGAGAAGGTGTGGCAAAAGGCAGTGGAGAGCGTCTCATGATCCGCATCAAGTGCGTTAATCCCAACTGCACAGCGCCGGATGGCAAGTTCCTCTGGGACGAGCGCGCCCACGTGGAGGGCGGAGGCGGCCTCGCAGAGCCTGGCGAAGAGGGCGCGGTTTCTTTCGTCGCAGAATGCCCCTACTGCGGGAAAGAGAACAAGATCTGGCTGAAGAAGGTGAAAGAAGAGGACGTGGTGACGAGGATGTGGGGCCTATGAGCGAGGAAGAGAAACCGCCCGAGGTCCGGGGAGGATCGCTGACGAAGCTGGACCGGTTCTGGCTGGAGACGGCCCAGGGTGCGGCCAAGGAATCGGTCACCTCCATGGAGGTGGCCGCAAAGCAGCTTATCTCCGTCACGAGCCTGCTCCAGGCGATCTACTTCGCAGCCATATCCTTCAGCGAGCTAAAGGGGAGCCTGGTGGCGGAGGACGCCGTCGGCTGGCTGCTCGTCCTCCTGTTCGTGCTTCCTATCGTTTTCTGGCTCGCAAGCCTCGGCTTTGCGGTCCGGGTCTTCAAGCCGGAGACCTACAAGACGAACCTATCCTCGCCGGACCTGGCGCGCCAGATGTACGAGGGGATGGTCGCCTACAAGCACGAGCAGCTACAGCGCGCCCACCTCTTCCTGCTGCTGGGTTTTGTTCCGCTGGTGGTGAACATAGTCCTGTATCTCGCCTGGGTGTAGCTGCGGCGCGGCGGTTTACGAGATCGCAAGCTCGATTTCCGGCTCTGGCCGGAATCGATGGCGACGATCCCGCACACTCCCTTCTGAGCCGTTTTCCAGCATCAGCCCCAAATACCATCCCGACGAAATAAAATCCCGATGTCGCCCCAAGAGAGCGCCCTCGTCCTGGTCATCTACCTCGCCTGTTTTGCAGCCCTCCACAGCCTCATGGCAAGCCTTCCCTTCAAGAGAAGAGTCCAAAAAATCCTCGGCGATAGGACCGGCCCCTGGTACCCGGTCATCTTCTCCCTATCAGCCCTGGTGATGGTGCTGCCTCTCGTCTACCTGGTCTACCTCTTCCCCGGTAAAATTCTATACGTCGTCCCCTCGCCCTGGCGGTGGGCGATGGTCGCATGCCAGGTGCTGGCGGGGATCGTCTCGATGAGGGCCTTCATCGACGCGCCCCACAGATTCCGGGTGCCGCTACAGCTCAAAGAGCCGAATTCCTCCGAGGCGGAGCTTCTGAAGCTGCGCGGGATATACTGCTGGATAAGAGACCCCTTCCTTCTCTCGGGCTTTCTAATCATCTGGCTGACCCCATTCATGACGACGAACCTCCTCATCCTGTATGTCATGGCCACGGTCTACCTGTACCTGGGGTCCCTCCACTGGGAGAAAAGGCTCCTCGCCCAATTCGGAGACGAGTTCCGTGAGTACCAGATACGAGTTCCGAGGATGATACCAAAACGGGGGAGAAGCTGCCCTCCTGCCCGATGAAGGCGAAAGGTGAAACGGATCGAAAAGGTGCATCAAATGTCCACAAGCTTTAATCTCATCCTGGCCTTCTACCTCGTCGGTTTTGCCGCCCTCCACAGCCTTCTCGCGGGCCTCTGGCTAAAACGCCGGGCTCGACGGGCTTTCGGCCAAAGAGCGATGCGCTGGTACCGGCTCGTTTACTCGATCCTGACGGCTGTTACCCTCTTTCCGCTGTTATACCTGCTTTATCTGTTCCCAGGCGAGGTCCTCTATCTAGTCCCCTCGCCCTGGCGATGGATCATGATCTTCGGGCAGGTCCTCGCAGCCCTCGCCCTCGGGAAGACCTTACTGGAGTCAGGGCCCCTGCGGTTTCTGGGGATCAGGCCCGACGACGGTGAGGGCGAGGGCGAGGGCGAGCTGATCATCCGGGGCATCTACTGCAGGGTGAGAAACCCGCTATTCCTCTTCGCCCTGATATTCTTCTGGCTGACCCCCGTCATGACCGATAACCTCCTCGTCCTCTACCTCCTTGCAACGATCTATTTCTATCTGGGATCGATCCACGAGGAAAGGATGCTGGCTGAAAAGTTCGGCGATCCGTACCGCGACTACCAAAGGCGTGTGCCCAGGATCGTCCCCCGCCTCCGCTGCAGCTTCCCGGAGACGAAGGGCGAGGGCCGGAGAGGTCAGCCCCCGGGCCCCTAGACCCGAAGACCTTAATGTCGGCGAACGGTCACCGGCCGTAAGTGGCGAGGGCTTCGCCCGACTGGAGAACGTGCCCCTCCATCGCCGCCTCGAAGTCGGCTCTTCCGGACCCTGGTGCTAGATCAAGCTTCGTATCCAAACCGCGGACCTTCAGGACGTACCTGTGAGCAGGTCCCGGTGGCGGGCAGGGCCCATAGTACCCGATCAGCCCGAAGCCGTTTGTCCCCTGGACTGCCACCACAGGTTCTGATACCTCGCCCTCTGGGGGTATGCCTTCTGGTATCGTCTTTGGCGGTTCCAGGTTCCAGATCAGCCAGTGGACGAAGGTGCCCCTTGGAGCGTCTGGGTCCTCCAGGATCAGAGCGACCGATTCGACGGATTCGTCCAGCCCCACGATTTCGACAGGGGGCGAGAGGTTCTCGCCCTCGCATGTGTACATCTTGGGGAAAGAATCAAAGCCCAATTTCACTTCCAGAACTTCTGAACTGTCCATATCTTCCAACCCATCGTCTTCGTCATCTTCCGCACACCCTGCCAGGGTGACTGACACCAGCATCGCCGACGCGATTAAGATCGTAACAAAAGTCCTCATTCCGACTCCACCTCAAAATCGATGCTCACTGAGGTAGTCATCGACCTGATGACGGGCACCCTGTCGGCGACATCCGCGAACATCTCCCTGAGAGTCTCGGTATCCCCGTCAGCATTCAGGCGGACCTTTATCTCGATCCTGGTCATCTCTCGGCCGTCCCCCATCCACTCCAAAACACCGACCGCCTCCGACCTGTAGGACCGGAGGGCGACATTGTACTTCTTTGCTCTCGCGAGGGTGGTGGTGAGAACGCAGGCGTTGGCGGCGGCGACAAAGATGTTCTCAGGCGAGGGGAAACTTTCGATGCCGCCGAACTCCGCATGCAGAGCGAACTCGATTCTGTGGCCTGAAGGAAAGGCGATCTCGCCTTTTGCCCCCTCGGTCCAGGTCACCTGGTTTGAAAAAGAGATCTCTTCGGTCATCAGTTCCAGTTTGGAACTTCTTGGTAATTATCACTTTCCAGCAATTTTCGGGCGAAGGGGCGATGAGGTCAACGGTGAGAGTGGTCGGGCAGACCGTCGTGGCTGTGGTTCTCCACTCGATGATAAGCCTCCCCGGGAGACCTGGGCGGGTCGATGTGTACCGTCGCATCGGATAGGTACGCCAGGCCGTGGAGGAGCTGATGGCTGACCTCCTTTGCTATATCGTGACCCCTCTCGACGGACAGGTCCGGATCGACGATCACGTTGATCTCTGCGTGAAGCCTGTGGCCAAGCCACCTCACCTTGACCCCCGCCACCTCCTCGACGCCAGAGGCGCGGGCCGCCGCATCTCTCACGTCGTCCACAACTTCGGGGTCGACGCCGTCGATCAGCCTCGTCAAGACCACCCGGCCCGACTTCCAGCCGATCTGGAGTATGACGATGGTTATCAATAAACCCACCAGGGGATCTGCCCTTGGGTAGCCCGCCCAGACACCGACCGCCCCGAAGAGGACCGCAAGGCTCGTCAGGCCGTCGACCCTCGCGTGGTAGCCGTCGGCCACCAGGGCCGCGCTTCCGATCTCCCGACCCACCTTCATCCGGAAGACGGCCACAGCCTCGTTTCCGACAAATCCGATCAGCGACGCGAGAATCACCGCCCAGAGAAAGCCGACGGATCGGGGCTGAAATAGCCTCATGATCGACTCGTAACCCGTGAAGACGGCGCTGGCGATGATCACGAAGACTATGGCTAGGCCCGCCAAGTCCTCGGCCCGGCCGTAACCGTAGGTGAACTGCTTGGTGGCAGGACGCTGACCGAGCCTGAAGGCGACCCAGAGGGGGACTGCAGTCGCCGCATCTCCGAGGTTGTGGATCGTGTCGGCGAGCAGCGCCATGCTGCCCGAACGCAGGACTATCACCACCTGGATGAGGGCCGTTGCTAGAAGCGCCAGAAAGGATACTTTGACGGCCCAGACCCCCCTCTCGACCGCGAGAAGGGAAGGATCGGCAGGACCATGGGCGTGGAGGTGGAGGTGTTTAAGGCCGTGGGCGAACCTGCTTTCTGAATTATGGGGGTCGTTCTTGCGGATCATGAAGCGATCAGAAGTCAGGTTCGACCCCCGCCAATTTAAAGCTGCGGCCTGTTCTGGGCCAATTAACGAAGATTCAGGATGAAGTATATTGGCGGTCGCAATCTTACAATCCGACATGGACCCGCTCCTTCTGATCCTCATCGGCTTCGTCCTCATCTCGGCCATCGCCTTTGCGGCAGTCAGGAAGTTTGTCATCGCAAACTCCGACTTCTGGATGTCGATGGGCCTCATCCTCGCCGACCGGGGAAGGTACGAAAGGGCCGCCCGATGCTGCGAGAAGGCCGTCAAGATTTACCCGTTTTACGTCCACGCCTGGAACAACAGGGGCCTGGCTCTGTGCCAGCTCGGCAGATACGAGGAAGCTCTCGAATGTCTAGAGGAGGCCCTGACCCTGAACCCGGATCTGGGTGAGGCCTGGCAGAACAAGGGGCTCGTTCTCGAAAAGCTCGAAAGACAGAAAGAGGCAGAAGAGGCTTTCCAAAGAGCCAAGGCGCTGGGCATAGGTTTGTGATTGTTACGCGACGTAAAAAGCTTTTTTACAGATTATAACGGATAGGTTCTCCCGGAGACGAATCCATGAAGACGATCCCGACCTTGATCATGGCAGCGATTCTTTTAATCATGAGCGTATCGGATGGAGCGCCTCATCCCCGCGAGGTGGTCCAGGCGAGCGAGATTTTGGCCAAGATCGAGATGGGAGAGCCCGTCTCCTATGATAACCTGATCGTCGAGGGCGACCTGAACCTGAGCAAGATCGGTCTGGATATTGTTCCTGAGCTGAGGACGAGTTTGGGGGCAGGGTTGGGGACGCCGACGGGATCCGAGATCGAAAGTCCAAAGCTGGTTGAAGGGGCGAAGCTGATCGAGTCTCCGATAAGCATCACCAACTCCGAGATCCGGGGGAACGTCTACTTCGAGAACATTACCTTCCGCAATTCAGTGAACTTTGCGGGCACCAACATCGGTGGCAACGCCAGCTTCGCTGAGGCCAAGTTCGAGAACCATGCAGCCTTTTTGTATACCAGGTTCGGCGGCAACGCCAGTTTCAAGGCGGCCAGGTTCAACGGAAGCGCCTACTTCTCGGGCGACCAGTTCAGGGGACGAGCCGACTTCGAGGAGGCCCAGTTCGGAAACCTCGCGGGCTTCAGCTACGCCAAATTCGGTGAAGATGCTGATTTCAAGGGCGCAAAGTTCAGGGACGAGGCCTGCTTCGGCGGGGCCCAGTTCAGCGACGATGCCGACTTCGAGGGGACCGAGTTCAGTGGCTATGCATACTTCGGCAGGGCCCAGTTCAACGGAAGATCCCACCTAAAGGAGGCTCGGTTCACCGACATCGCCAACTTCTACAATGCCCATTTAGGTGACAGGACTTAGCAGAAGAAGAAAAAGAAGGATATTAAGAAATAAGAATCGGAACAAGAATAGGATCGGCATCAGGAACCTCCACCCTCGATAGATATAAAAAATAAATATATATGATAAATACGTATAGTTTAATCATGTCTTGGAATAAAGTCACCGACTATTGGGCGGAGTGGAAGATAGAGACAGATAGGAGAGGCAATATCGGGCTCACCTTTGGAGATGACAAGCGGGTCTTGTACGATCTCTCCCACGAAAATTTTATCACCATCTTGAACCTGCTGCAGGGCGATAAAACTGTCTGGTTTGACGACGAGGATGAGAGCTTCAGGGCCAGCGGCGAGGAGCCCAAGCGACACTGAGCCCGGCAGGCCATCGATTAAATCTCTTTTTTGGGATGGTGCGAAGACGGTCTTTCTGGTGGAGAAATGTGCATCTCTCTTTTTTTAAATCGAACCTCGGCGAAAGCTCGCGGCGGCGCTGGAGAATGTTGGCACTTCACGATTATCGCCCAGATTGTATCATCCTCGATCTTTCAAAAGCTCGCCTTCACACCAGAATCTTCCAGCATCTCACGACACCGCTCGCAGTACATCCAGCCCTTGAAGTCGGTATCCGATATAGAGTTTGAGAAGTGCATCACGCACCTTCGGTCGGAACAGTGCGGAAGGCCGAAGACGTGGCCCAGCTCGTGGACCGCCTCCTTGAGGGCCCTCTCCCTGAACAGATCCTGGTTTGGGGAAAGGCTGTAGAACTCCTGGCGGAGCCTCGCAAGGGATATTATCGCCCGGCTTCCGTAAACGAGGCCGAATACGAAGTTGAGGTCGGCGACGAATAGGTCCTCATCGATCACGCCCAGGAGGGCGTCGCCCGCACCAGGCTCTGGTGCCGGAAGGGACTGGAGGATGGTCGCCCCATCGAGCTGGTCCCTCTCGGGAACGTGGGCAGACGCGGGTACTTTTGCCGCAGGCCTCACCTTTACGGTGTCGAAGATCGATCTGAGTTCGCCTTCGAAAAATGTGATCGAACCCCGATCAACGACTCCGATGGACTGGAGTATTATCATCACTTCACCCACCTTGTATTTTTATCAGAGCCGAAAATGGATCTAAATGGATAGGTATCTCAGGAAAAAAGCCCGATAACGGTTCTATTTCTCGGAGAGGGACTTCTGGTAGGCCTTCCAGCCGGGACACCAGCCGGTGTGCCACGTCCAAATTTTGGCGATCAAGGAGTTTGGCTTCTTCTCGGCTCGCCGCCTGATGGGGCAGTTATCACAGGTTGCTGGCATGGCCTTGAGATGGTTCGTATGGTATAAGGAATTTACGAAGGAAGGTGGAGATCCTCCGAAATCCGGAAGGTTCGGCCCTGAATCGACCGAAGGTCGAACTGTCACGGGAAATACTCCGTAGGCAGCCTGAGGACCCCCGCCACGACCAAGATCGCTACGATTATCGTATAAACCGAGGAGATGACCAGATCGGTGACGAGCTCTCGCTTCGAGTACCCGGCCACCTTCTTTTTTGATAAGACGTCCTTTGCGCCCCTGTGCATCAGAACGAAGCCCAGTATATTTGTGATCCAGTAGCCCGCGACCATCGCAGGGAGAAAGAGGTCCTCGGAGACAAGGCCGAAAAGGGCCCCGAAAGCGTAGGCGAGAGGGATGTTCACGAAGAGGTCGTTCCACCAGGAGACGGGAGAGAGAAGGAAACCCACCATGGCGAGAACGCCTCCCTTGACCCTATTCTTGTCGATCTCGCGCCCCGCGATCTCGATGGAGTCATCTTCGAGTTCTTCTTTTTGCACTTCTGGGTGTAGGAGGACTTTCCCATTTATTCTTTTGTCTTCAAAATGCCCCATTCCCCAACGGTCATCGAAAGAGTTATTGCCTAATAATCCAAAATTTAGGTGACGTTATAAAAGGTTTTGACGTTAATACGAGTGCAGCATCAACGACCTCGGAGCTGAGCAGATGATTGAGATCTCAAAAATCAAGATGGCAGCCGTCGCGATCCTTGCGGCGCTTCGACTCTGGACCCTTTACGGAGCGTTCGTCTCCATGAGCATAAAAGAGCCCACTTACCAGGTCATCGAGACCCTCGAAAACGACGTAGAGATCAGAGAGTACTCCGACCAGATCTGGGCTGTGACCCTTGCAGAAGACCAGAACCAAGGGTTTGGCCGCCTCTTCAGCTACATCACCGGTGCCAACGAGGACGAAAAGAAAATCGAGATGACAGCCCCTGTAGTCACCAGCGACGAAGATGGGGAGATGTCCACGGCCTTCGTCATGCCCGAAGGCTTCAATCAAGAGGGGACGCCCCGGCCCCTGGACGAGAGGGTGAAGATCGAGCTTATGAAGGGGAGAAAGATGGCGGTTATCGCCTTCTCAGGATACGCCACGGAGGAGAGCCGGAAAAGACACCTCGAGATCCTCGAAGAGGCCCTTGAGGCTCACGGGATAGAAACCAGTGGCGATCCGGTCCTCATGCAGTACAACGATCCCTGGACTCCCCCCTTCATGCGCCGAAACGAGGTGGGTTTGGAGGTGGTCTGAGATCGAATCCACCTGGAATTCGAAATTGAAATTTGTGAGACAAATTCAAAGATCGGGGTCAGGGCTTCTTCAGCCCGCCCTTCAGGTTCCCCACCGCCGAGAAGGCCGACTTAACCGCGGAGACGGCCTGGTCGTAAAGGAAAACGCCAAAGATGCCGATCATCATGGCGAGTACCACGATTCCGATCAGGACTGCTATCACCAAGCTTATCAGGGTCAACTATTTTCCACCTCGTCGAAACGTCATTCGCTCTGGGTGCCCGCGGACAGATCCAGACATCGGGACCGGACGGACTTGATATTAGCCATCCTGAAACCAGATCTGGAAACCCAGAAATCCCGGTTCTCCAGCGCCACAGGCATTGGACTTTGGCCATCTTATGCGTTCATCCGATAAAAAGGTTTGACAGGAGGAGAGGATGAGACGACAGAGACCTGAAGAGGACCTCTGAAGATGACAGGGTTTTGGAAGTTGTCGTGCACATCACCTCAAGCTGAAGGGAGAATTGGGGTTCTGATTGAAAGTCGACTGACATTTCAGACGTTCGTGTCGACGGAGAATCGAACGAATCGTCAAGATTTGACAGACTTATCCGCCAGTGATCGGCCAATGAGATCGATCAAAGCTTAAAAGTCTTTACAATAATTGGAGAAGAAAGGCAGATCATCAAGGAAAAACGAATTTAAATAAATATGTATATTCATATATCCCACAATTTTTCAGCATGATCGTCCGTTGCGAGCCGACCACGACTTGAGATATTTTGTCCAAATCTTCCCTGATAATTATAACTAATGAATCAAAAAGAGCTGACGGAAAGCGTTATATGTAATAATAGACCAGAAAGCCGGTTATAACCTATGGAGTGGAGGTTAAACATATGGTGAAAAAAGCTTTCATAGCTTTAATCTTCGTCTCGGTGCTGTCAATCGGCATCTGTGCAGCACTGGATGAAGAGACAAAGACAATCGTAGAGACGGCCACCGATGATGGCAATTTCAACACCCTGATTGCCGCAATAGAGGCCGCAGGACTTACAGACGATCTGAACGGTGAAGGACCCTTCACGGTCTTCGCCCCCACCAATGTCGCCTTTGAAGCGGTGGAAGGCCTCGACATGAACGACACCGAGGCCCTCGCCGAGATGGTCACCTACCACGTGGTCGACGGCGAATACATGGCAGCAGACGTCGTGAACATGACTACCATCCCCACCCTGCAGGGCGGAAACCTCACAGTTGAGGTCACCGACGAGGGCGTGATGGTGGACGGCGCCAATGTGACAGCAACCGACATAGTCTGCAGCAATGGCGTAATTCACGTCATCGACATGGTCCTGATGCCACCTGCTGAGGAAGAGGTGGAGGAGACCGAGGAGATGACTGAAGAGACGGTCGGGGAGACGACCGTCGAGGTCGAAGTGCCCGAGTTCGACATGGCCGACGAGGAAGAGATGGTGACCGACGAGGTCGAGCCTTAAAATCAGATATTCCGACACACATATTGAGGCAGAGGACTTTCGGTCCTCCGCCTCTGATCATCATTTCTTCCTTTGACTCTCATCATTTCTTCTGTCGATATTTCGATTCATGAGCTACCGAATGTTTTGCCGGATCGCCCTTTTCCGCCGCCTGCGCGCTTCCTCACCAAAAACCCGATATATGAGCTTAGTCATGCGGTCGCAAAGGCGATAAAATTATGTTGATCGGAATCGATGTCGGCGGAACCACTACAGACGCGGTTCTAATAGACGAAGGAAAGGTAATTAACACGTCAAAAGTCCCGACCGACCACGACCATCTCCTGGAGTGCCTGATGAGCGCCCTCGACGAGATCGTCCGGGACATCTCGCCGAAGAAGATCGAGCGTGTTGTTCTCAGCACCACCCTCATAACCAACCTCATCGCCGAAGGGAAGACCGACCCCGTGGCCCTGATAATAGAACCTGGACCCGGGATGAACCCCGAAGGCTACACCCTAGGATATGAGGTCCACATAATCCGAGGGGCCATCGACTACCGGGGTCGAGAGATCCAGCCTCTGGATGAAAGTCAGGTCAAAAACGTCGCAGCAAAGATCTCTGAGCGAGGTTACAGGAAGGTGGCGGTGGTCAGCAAATTCGGGCAGAGGAACCACTCTCACGAAGAAAAGATGCGAGAAATCGTCCAGAAGGCAAGCCCAGACTCCCAGGTGGAGATGGGTCACCAGGCCTCAGGAAGGCTGAACTTTCCAAGAAGGGCGGCGACGACGATGCTGAAGGTCGCAGCCCAGGACAGGTACAGGGAATTTGCGGACCAGATCGCTCAAGCGGTATCCAAGAGGAATATCAAGGCACCGATCTACATTCTCAAGGCTGACGGTGGGACGCTGCCCCTCGATACCTCCGTCGAGTACCCCGTTGAGACGATCTTCTCAGGGCCCGCCGCCAGCACCATGGGAGTTCTCGCCCTCACGCCTCCAGGCCAGACTTCCGTCGTCGTCGACATCGGCGGGACGACGACAGATCTTGCCCTAATCCTGGACGGGGTTCCCCTGATGTCCTCCGATGGCGCCAAGGTGAACAGCTACCTCACCCACATCAGGGCCTTCGCAGTCAAGTCCGTCGCCCTGGGTGGCGACAGCAGAGTGAGGGCCGACGGTGACGAGATCGCCCTCGGACCGGAAAGGGCGGGTCCTGCCTATTGTCTTGGAGGGCCTGAGCCCACCCCCACCGATGCCATGAGGCTATTGAACATGATATCCATCGGCGAGCGCGTCCTAGCAGAGGAAGCGATGGCGAAGCTCGGCCGGAATCTGGGCTGTTCCGCCGGCGAGGCCGCCCAGAAGGTGGTTGACGTGGCCGTCGATAAGCTACTCAGAGAGATTAACGGGATGTTCCTCGCCTGGGAACAGGAGCCGGCCTACAGGGTCTGGGAGATCCTCCAAAAAGAGGAGATCAGACCTCAGAACGTCGTCGGCGTCGGTGGAGGGTCTTTGGGCCTTGTGCCCCTGGTGGCTGAGCGATTGAACGCCCGGGGCATCATTCCCGAGAACGCCACCGTCGCCAACGCCATAGGAGCTGCCGTGGCAAGGCCCACATTGACCCTCACCTTCAGGGCCGATACCGAACGGGGCTTTTACACCGTCGCTGAAGACGGAACGAGCGGAGAGATCAAGGACAGGAAGTTCGGCCAGAAGGAGGCGGAGGCGATGGCGAAGAAGCTGATAGTGAAACTGGCTGAAAGGATGGGGATCAAAGAGTATGCATCGGAGGCGGAGGTGACCCACAGCGAGGTCTTCAACATGGTCCGGGGCTGGTCCACCAGCGGCCGGATCCTGGACGTCAGCATGCAGATTCCTGCGGGCCTGATCACCGAGTGGACGGGAGGTGGCAGGTGATGGCAAATTTGAGAGAGGAGAATAAAGAGAGGGCCCGGAAGATGGGGCTCATATTCTTCCCGGCCTTCGACTGGGCGATAACACCGACCCATCCCGAGAGGGAGGAGAGGCTCCTTTACACCAGGGACCAGATCTTTGAGGAAGGGCTGATGGACTTGCCCGAGGTCGAGGAGTACAAGCCCCGCCTGGCGGAGCTGAAGGACATCGCTAGGGTCCACTTCTGTATACCGTCCGTTGAGTCTCTTGTCACCGAGGCCCACCTAATCGCCGCCGGGAGCACTCTCGTTCTCGCCGACGCCTACATGAACAAGAAGATTACCAACGCCTTCGCTCTCGTCAGGCCGCCGGGCCACCACTCGATGAGGGTCGCCCACGGGAACCGCGGATTTTGCAACGTCAACAACGAGGCGATAATGGTCGAGTACATCCGCCGAAAGTACGGCATCCGGCGGGTTGCGATCATCGATACCGACGTCCATCACGGCGACGGGACCCAGGAGATCTTCTACCACGACCCCGACGTCCTCTTCATATCCTTCCACCAGGACGGCAGGACCCTCTATCCAGGATCCGGGTTCGTCGACGAGCAGGGCGGGCCCAAGGCGATCGGAAGGACGATCAACATACCCCTGCCGCCCGAGACCCCCGACGAGGGTATCCTTTACGTCCTAGAGGAGCTGGTCCTACCGATCCTGAAAGATTTCCGGCCTCAGCTGGTCGTCAACTCCGCGGGACAGGACAACCACTACACTGATCCCCTTGCCAACATGCGGTTTTCGGCCCAGGGGTATGCGAAGCTGAACGAGATGCTGGCGCCAGACATCGCTGTCCTTGAGGGCGGCTACGCCATCGAGACGGCTCTGCCCTATGTCAACACCGGGATCATCCTCGCCATGGCTGGCCTCGACTACTCGAACGTAAGGGAGCCCGATTTCGTTCCTGGGAAGTTCCAGATGTCGAGGACGATGGAGGCGAACATCGTGGGCACCGTCGAGTACCTCCAGGGGATTTGGGAGGCGAGAGACGAGCTTACGGCGACGGCGGTCGAGAGGGCGGGGCCCTTCTTCCGGAGGAGGAAGGACATCTTCTACGATACCGACGGAATCCGGGAGAAGCAGACCGAGTCGGTCAAGATGTGTCCTGACAAGAATTGTTCCGGCTACATGACGATCGATACCGACGCCGCCAGGGGTTACGGGGCGTCTGAGAGCGGGTTTGGCGTCTTCGTGCCTTTATTCGCCTGCAAGCGTTGCCGCGAGGAGGCAAGAGAAGAGTACGAGGCCCACAAGATCGATTCCCGGTACAACTACGTCTTCTTCCAGGACAAGAACTCGGACAACCTCCGGCTCTACAGCACGAGGATGCACAACGAGCAGGTTTACTGAAGTTTGGTGCCTGGGATGGGACTATCGTCCCGGCGGGGAAAAAACCTGGGCGGGCGGCGCCGG
>DUKF01000146.1:13249-18486 GCA_013329455.1 Methanotrichaceae archaeon
CCCCACCCCACCCCGCACCCATAATTCCGAAATCACTGGTGATCAGATGGATGGTCAAGATGGAGAGATAAAGGAAATTCGCATCGCATCATGGGGGAGGAGGCTTGGAGCCTGGCTGATCGATATAATCCTGGTGGGGATATTGTGGGATCTTTTGGCGGGCATTGCAGGCCTTGCCGGGCCATTTCACATATTCGTCTTTGGGCCCTTGCACGATCCCTTCTTCCACCACGGATTTTTGAACCTCGGGTCTGACGACGCCCTGGTCCTCTTCATCTACTGGACGCTGATGGAGGGGTACCTGGGCCAGTCCCTCGGAAAGATGGCGCTGGGCCTGAAAATGACCGACAGGAGGGGCGATAAGATCGACTTTCCCAAGGCCGCCATCGAGAGCTTCGGCAAGGCCTTCCTTCTGCCCCTCGATTGCATCATAGGCTGGATTGCGATGCCGGGGTCGGGCCAGAGGCTCTTCAACAGGCTCTCGGAGACGATCGTCGTGATGGTCGACGATTCGGCGCCGGAGGGGGTCCGTTACGTGAAGGTTGACTAGCGGGCTTATTTTTCGCCCGCCTCAGCCCAGGTTCTCTTCGATCCAGGCCTCGATCATATTTCTGACGTCCCGGAAGGCCTGGAGCTGCCCCAACCCGGTCCCGGCGACGGCCGCGGGATCGGGAAAGCTCTGGTGGACTCTTTTCCCGCCGCCGGGAAAGAAGGGGCAGGCCTCCTTCGCCCGGTCGCAGACCGTCACCACCAGATCGAACTCCTGACCACGAAGCTCATTCAGGCTCTTGGACCGTTGGCCCGAAATGTCGACGCCCCGTTCATTCATCGCCCTGATGGCAAGCGGGTTCACACAGGTCGGCTCGGTTCCGGCGCTTTCGACCTCGTACCTGTCGCCGTGCAGGTGGCGCAGAAGCCCCTCGGCCATCTTGGAGCGGGCCGAGTTGTTGGTGCAGACGAAGAGGACGCGGGTTTTGGTGGGGGACATGGTATCCATTTTTGGAAGGGATGGATTATAAATCATCTTTGAAGATTGCGAGCTTTAGAAGAAGTTCTTACATTGGTGTGGTGCCAAGAGTAGACGAGGATGGCCAACGCCCACTTGGCCTTCGGCGCCAGCCCCCACAAAAGGGCCAACTGCCAGGAGCCTTGTGCAGGAAAGGCCTTCCTGCTTCGCCGGGTCGCTAGACCGTCACCACCAGGTCGAATTTACAATGATCTGCAGACACGGCCCGATGGACACTACCCTTAAAAAGGGATGACATCACACGGAAAAAGCGTTCATCGGGTTCACATTCATTTTATTGAACCAGTTTTGCCTTCTTTGCCATCTTCACGATATCTGCTACCTTTTGCAGGGCTTCCTGGGCCTCTTCTGGAGAGATGTGTGGCTTGAGCTTATGCATCTGAAGATCCAAAGGCTCATCCTTGCCGTTTTGACGCCTGGTAAAATAGAGGGCCGTACCTAGACGTTCCAATTCAGAAACGCCCTTGTCTCCAAAGGTTTCCGCCACGAAGCAAACCGTTTTGGAATATTGGCTGATCGTTTTGGGGAACTTCTCCTTGAGCCGGGCGCCACCCGCGTCCAGGACCAAGCTGGGGCCGTAGGGATAAGGCCGAGTTTTATACTTGATAAGGAAATCTCCCCTCATGGCCGTTATTTCATCTCTCAGATCGAATGAAAAGGGCCCATGCTTGTAAAGTATGAAATCAAAACCCAATGGGACTTCAAGCAACTCTTGGAGGAAGTAGGTCGCCTTTTGGAGATGAGTCTCACCACACCAACTTCCATTTGCCTGCATCTCTTCCAGCAATGATAGCATCACAGCATCCTTTTGAAGCCTCTTCATGACTCATCCTCCTCCCTAGGTGAAGCAATTATACTTTCTCGATTTTCTTCCAGCCAACGCTCGGCATCCCCTCTTATCTTTGAACTTATAAAAACGTAATCTTCAGCAACCACAGGGACCCTAGCCAAAGTTTCAGACATTTGTAACGAAGAAGCTATGCGGCCATCTCTGCCCAATACAGGAAAGTCCAGTCCGCCGCCCTTTTGTCGATAGGAATCGAACCGCACATTATCTTCGCCAAAATTCTCGCTCGCGGCCTCATAAACTGCTCTACAAGCCTCTTGGTTCTTCTCCAGATCGGCAGGATTCCTCTGATATAATAGTCTGAAATGGTTTCTTCTGACGATACGCTTTGCCTCATCATGGCCTGGAAGCTTTGCGTCCTTGGCCGATCTTAGCAGGGCAACGTTAATCTCATCATCCGTCATCGCCAAATGTTCGTCAAGTTCAATGGAGAAACGCCCTTTTGAAAGCCATTTCATTAGAAAATCTTTGAGGTGAATATCGTAGATCCTTCTAACATGATGACAGTATACCTGGGTGAACATGAAATATCTGGCCAGAATCAAGGCCTCTGCAGAGTGTAACCCACCTTCGTCCACACCAAGTACAGGTTCCTGGGAATCATCACCCTTCGGCAGAATTCGAAGGGAGTCAATCAGCCTGTAATGATCAAACCTTCCGTATGCTACACCTATGTGGTGTGAATCTCTTAAGAGGTAATCTATGCGATCTACACCAAACGCATCGCCCACTATTATCTCTGATAATATTGCTTCGAAGTCAGAATATTCTTTTCCCTTGTAATTCTCAGGACCAACCGCCAACTTCGCAACATCTTCCTGGTTAATTTTTATCTCATCCCATATCGGTCCCATTTCTTTGCTTCGAATGATCTCCAAAGTCAGGCGTTCATGATTCCAACCATCTGGTAGCAAATCTCTTTCTGCAGCATGAGAAAATGGTAAATGTCCTAAATCATGACAAAGAGCTGCCATCCTCAAAACTAGTCTCCAATACCCATATTTGTAATCGCCTTTTCTAGGTACTAACTCCCGGACAGATGCTTCTATCAAATTATCTGGATCGATTACTACATCATAAACCCGCCCGGCAAGTTCCATGACACCCAATGAATGTTCGAATCTTTTATGAGTAGCTCCGGGGTACAATAGGTATGTTAGAGCCAACTGATGGATATGGCGAAGCCTTTGAAATGGGACAGAATCCAAAACTTTACGCTCTTCTGCATTGAGTCGAATGAAATTATGGATGGGATCTCTTATCTCTTGTTGATGAGCCATAGAAAACCTCCGATATTCGGCTAAAGGTAACTGGTTCCCACAACTCCACGGGAACTTACCTTATCCGCAGCTCGCCCATAGATACCGTCGTGCTGATCTCGATCGGCTCGGGAAATATGGGCCCTTCGACAATGGTGTTTGGCCACAGATCTGCACGTTCATTTTTCAGTTCGGCACTCCTCCTACCGGCTATAGCCCGATGGTCTTGCATGACGACCCGAAGACTGATAAAACTTTCCAAAACAAATTCGTATACCCTGCTCGAAAGGGCCGAGCGATTGAGAGTGGACAGAAACTCGCCAATACGTTAAATGTGAAGAAAAGCAAAATATGGTCACCATGCCCCAGGAATCCCAGAAGACCGAAGAGCCCACCGGCGACGACCTCGGCGACTACCTGACCGAGCACGAGAGAAAACAGCTTCTTGCAAACCTCCACAGGACGCTGATCTGGGTGGGAGTTCAGGACCCCTACAAGCTCAATATCGACGCCGACCTTTTGAGAGAGGAGATGGAAAAGGACCTCATCAAGCCGAGCGATCTTCCGCCCGAGGTCCACCCGATCAAGGGGGTCCTCGACCTTCGCCACCTGATCTGGAGGCTTATCCACGAGAAGGACCTGACCGAGAAAGAGGAGATGGAGGTCAAAGAGCTTATCAAAGTTTTGAAGGCGAAGGAGACCCGCGACGAGGAGAGGCTGAAAGAGGAAAAGCTGACCCACGAGGAGGCTCACCTGCTTTTCGAGGAGACCGCCGCCGTCATCAGGACGCTGATGGACCTCAAGGAGATCCTGGCGAAGGAGGAGCACAAGACCGATGTGGGAAAAGAGACCCTTGAGAAGAAGGTGAACGACGTCAAGAAGTGGAGCGCCTCCGTCGACGAGATGAAAGATAAAAAGTGATAGCGATCTCGAAGAACTAGAAGAGCTAGAAGAAGCGCATCAGCTCCTCGGCGATGATTTTGTATCCTGCCTCATTGGGGTGGTCGAGGCCCGGAAGGATCAATGAATTGAGGGGGACGCCATCATCCACTTTTCTCATCCAGGCTCCGCAGACGTCCACGAAACCGACCCCCATCTCCTCGGCGACGTCCTCCAGAACCTGGTAGTAGCTGAGGACTATTCTGTCGAACCGGGGCGTCGTCAGCGGCTCAGAGCTGAGGAGGAGGATCTCGGGACCAGACGCAGATCCACACCCAGACCCCTCGATGACCCTTTCTGTGATCTCGATCAGGTTCGACTTGAACTCCTCCAGCCGAAAGCCCATGTACATGTCGTTTATCCCAAAATTCACGGTGACTAGATCCGGCCGATGGGCGATCACCGACCAGTCGAGCCTCGAAAGACCGTCGAAGGATGTATCTCCGCAGACGCCCTCGTTCGTGAGAGTGACGTCGGCCTTCGGATACCTTTGTCGGAGCAGCCTCATCCAGAAGTGATCAAAGCCTTTTCTGACAGCAAAGCCCGCTGTTATGGAATCGCCGAAGGCGACGATTCTGACAGCCACCCCCGCCTCCAGAAGGGAGACGGTCCGCTTTGTGAACCTGCTGCCTTCTTCGCCCTCTTCGCTCATTTTGATCCGGAGCCCGAATGATGCGGTGGCGTGAACTTGTACCTGCTGTTTACGTATGTCGTCTTCTGAAGCTCTTTCACTATATGGTGAGCCTCGGCCCTGTACTTTATGATCGTCTTGTGCCCCTCCTGCTCCCTGTGGATCAGGCCCTTTTCCTCCAGGGACTTGAGCACCTCCTGGATCTTCTCCTCAGTGAGGCCGTCCTTCTCGGCGTACTTGATCACCTTAGACTCGGTGCTGCTCGAGTAGAGATCCTCGGGGGACCCAAGGCTCCACATATCTATAATCCGTCCGAATACCTTCTTCTCGTCGGCGAGAAGATCCTTATCTGTAAGATCAGCAAAACTCATAGAACTAAACCTCCAACAAAGCGATAGACTCAACGCAGCACAGCCAAACGCCGCACAGCAGAGCGCTCAATCCACACCGCTTGATTACCTCGCAAGATCCTCCGGGAGGTCCCCGGTCAGGATCTCTATCTTCTGCTCAGCCCCGTCCAGAAGGGCGTTGCAC